>NZ_CAWVCU010000015.1:0-10146 GCF_963927765.1 uncultured Agathobaculum sp.
CAAACCGTAAAAAATCTGTGAATACGCTATACAGGGGACGGGATTTGTGGTAGTATAAATAAGGAAAAAATCTGCCTTTCGCACAAAGAAAGGCTGTGAATTTACAGGACAGGTGGCTTTATGGAGGCTTTTCAAAACATTTTCATTCCGCCCCTTCAGAATTTCGACCTGCTTTCGTCGCTCAAGAGCGGGATTGCATCTTTGCAAACCGCAGGACCGACGGACGTGGTCGATATTCTGATTGTAGCCTACATCATCTACCGCATGATGAAGCTGCTCAAGGACACCAGCGCGGCACGGCTGGCCAAGGGTATCCTTGTGCTGGCGCTCGTGATGCTGCTGGCAAGCTGGTTCGGGCTGACATCGATTTCCTATATTTTGCGCACGGCGGTCTACTATGCGCCGTTTGTGCTGGTCATCATTTTCCAGCCCGAGCTGCGCCGTCTGTTGGAGCAGCTGGGCAAGGGCAACCTGAGCCGTCTGCTCGTTCCGGCGAACGATCCGGATGAGATCGAGGCGGCAATCAACGCAACGGTTTCGGCCTGCGCGGATATGTCCAAGACCAAAACCGGCGTTCTGATTGTGTTCGAGCGAAAGGAGCGCTTGGGAGAGATCGCCGCGACCGGCACGCAGCTGGACGCCGACCCTTCGCCCGAGCTGCTCAAGAATATCTTTTTCAAGAACAGTCCGCTGCACGACGGTGCGCTCATCATGCGCGCGGGTAAGATCTATGCAGCCGGCTGTGTGCTGCCGCTTTCGGGCAGCCAGACCCTATCGCGCGATCTGGGTACGCGGCACCGTGCTGCGGTCGGCATGAGCGAATCGTCCGACAGTGTGTTGGTCGTTGTCTCCGAGGAAACGGGCGCGATCTCGGTTGCCATCGGCGGCATGCTCAAACGGCACTTGTCGCCTGAAGTGCTCAAGAAGGTGCTTGAATCCGAATTGCTGGAGCCGGATAAGCCGGATAAGCGCCGCATTTCTTCCCTTCGGAACATCTGGAAGGGAGGTGCGAGCAAGTGAAGCAGTTTACGAAAAAGCATGATATCTGGCTGCGCTTGCTGTCGCTTTTGCTTGCGTTTGTTTTGTGGATCGTGGTGCGTGATATTGAGAACCCGAGCAAGCAGACCACCATCCGTGATGTAGAGGTCAAGCTGAGCGGTACGGAACAGCTGATGAACAACTACGGCCTTTCCGTAATTGAGTATACCAACACGATCGACGTAGAGGTCGAGGGTCCGAACAACGAGATTACCGACAGCACGTTCCGCAAGAAGGTCAGCGCAACCATTGACGTTTCGGATATTACGGACGGCGCGGGTGAATACGCGCTGACACCGCAGATCGTCACCGGCAGCTATAATGTCGATCCGGTGCGCACCGAGCCGACGACAGTGCGCGTGCTGGTGGATAAGGTGACAACCGCAAGTGTGCCGGTTCGTGTGGAAACAACGGGAACCGTGGCAGATGGCAGCCGTGCGGGTACGCCCGAGCCGACCACGACCAAGGAAGTCACGATTTCCGGACCGGAAGCGGAATTGCAGGAAGTGGCGTATGCATATGGCACGATTGACGTAACCGGCAAGTCCTCCACCTTCACCGGGGACTGCAGCATCGCACTGTATAATGACGCGGGTGAGCCGATCACCGGCACGCATGTGACGTGCCAGACCGATACGATCACAGTACGTGTGCCGATCTATCCGGTGGAAAGCGTGCCGCTGACGGTTTCGCTGACCGACGGCGAGACCCTCAAGGAAGAACAGGTAGACGTCAGCATCAATCCGCCTTCGATCACACTGATCGGTGACCAAAAGACGCTGGCTGGTATCACGGAGATCAACCTTGGCACCATCGCTTTGGATGATGCGCGCACCGGCGTTCCGGTAGAAATGGAGATCCCGCTGCCAGAGGGCGTGCGGCTGGACAGCGGTCAGCCATCGACCGCAGAGGTGACGATCAGCGTCAAGGAGGAGGAGAGTGTCTCCACTCGCAAAGTACAGGTGACCAAATTTGTGCCGACTGATACAGCGCAGGAGGAGACCCCATATTCGGTCAGCGTGCTGACCGAGTCGGTCGAGATTGAGCTGCGCGGCAGCGAAAGCGCGCTGGAGCAGGTAGATGTAAATAGTCTGTCGATTGGCTTGACCTTTGATTCCGTGTCGCTCGGTCTGGGCACCCATAAGGTCAAGGGTCAGGTGGCCGCGACCGGACTGCCCGC
The DNA here is from genome assembly GCF_963927765.1 of uncultured Agathobaculum sp. Lineage (NCBI taxonomy): Bacteria > Bacillati > Bacillota > Clostridia > Eubacteriales > Butyricicoccaceae > Agathobaculum > uncultured Agathobaculum sp. Next base: position 2,219 of record NZ_CAWVCU010000015.1, read on the forward strand.
CGGCGTGACGCTGGTCGGCAGCGACGCAGAGGTCGAAATCGAGATCACCGGACCGGGCGGCGAGGAAGCAGTCATGCCGCCGGAGGAAAACGATCCGGCACAGGACGGCGAGGCGCAGGATACTGATGCTGCGCCGTCGGAGGAAGGCGGAGACGGCACATGAGTTTGATGGTGAGCAATATCCGCCTGCCGTTTGACGTGCCGGAGGAGCAGGCGCTGGCGGAGGCGCGGCGCCTGACCGGCCTTGTGTCCGATGATACACAGGCCGCTGTTTACCGCGTCAGCATTGACGCGCGGCGCGGCAAAATCTTTCGCGTCTATTCCGTGCGGCTGGATGCACTCGTGGACGAAAAGGCATTTGCAGAAAAGCTGCAAATGCCCTTCGTGCGTTATAAACCGGATGAAAAAGCCATAGCGCCCTGCGGCAGCAAGCGGCTGGAACATCGTCCGGTCGTGGTTGGATTGGGGCCTGCGGGTCTGTTTGCCGCGTACACGCTGGCAAAACACGGCTATGCGCCGCTTGTTTTGGAGCGCGGCGGCGATCTGGACGCGCGCGACCGCGCAGTGCAAGCCTTTTGGGATGGCGGCGCGCTGGACACCGAGAGCAATATCCAGTTTGGCGAAGGCGGCGCGGGTGCGTATTCGGACGGCAAGCTGACCACGCGCATTGGCGACCCGCTGTGCGACACGGTGCTGGAAACGCTGGCGGCGCACGGGGCACCGTCGGATATCGTGAAAAAGGCCAAGCCCCATGTGGGGACGGATATCCTGAAAAATGTGGTGCGCGCCATGCGGCGCGAAATCATTCGCAACGGCGGTGAAGTGCAGTTTGGCACGCGACTGACCGGCGTTTCGGTCAAAAACGGCGTGCTGCGCGGCGTGCAGGCGGGCGGCGATGAGATCGCCTGCGAGCGGGCGGTGCTGGCGATCGGCCATTCGGCGCGCGATACCTTTGATGCGCTGCATCAAAACGGGGTATACTTTGAGCCGAAGGCATTTTCGGTCGGCGTGCGCATTGAGCATCTGCAAAGTGAGATCGACCGCGCGCTGTACGGCAAATACGCGGGGCACCCGCTGCTGCCGCCTGTGGAATACAACCTGTCCCGCCGCGAGGGCGGACGAGCCTGTTATTCGTTCTGCATGTGTCCGGGCGGCGTGGTCGTTGCGGCGCAGAGCGAGCAAAATACGGTCGTGACCAACGGCATGAGCTATCATGCGCGAGATGGCAAAAACGCTAATGCCGCACTGGCGGTATCCGTCGATCCGATGGACTTTGACGACGGCACGCCGTTCGGCGGCGTAGCCTTGCAGCGGCAGATTGAGCGCGCGGCGTTCGCACAGACCGGTTCGTATCGCGCGCCTTGCCAGCGCGTGGGCGATTTTCTGGCGGGACGGCCGAGTACGCGCGCAGGCACGGTACAGCCGAGCTATCCGCTGGGCGTGCAGTTCGGAGAGGCGGCGGCATGCCTGCCGGATTTTGCACAGAACATGCTGCGGGATAGCCTGCCGTATTTCGGCCGAAAAATCCGCGGTTTTGACGCGGCTGACGCATTGCTGACCGGGCCGGAGACCCGTACTTCTTCTCCGGTGCGCATGAAACGCGGAGAGGATTTGTTTGGTCTGGGCTGTGAGGGTGTGATCCCGTGCGGTGAGGGCGCAGGCTATGCGGGCGGTATCATGTCCGCGGCGGTGGACGGCATTCGAGCCGCGTACCGCATTATGGAGGAATACGCGCCGTTTGCGTGATGCGCGGTGCGAAAGGCAATACTGAGAAATGGAGCGATCAAATTGACCCAGCAGGGAACGATCAAAAAGATACTGCCCGGCGGCATGGCGGAAATCGAAGTGACCCGCCGTTCTGCTTGCGGGCATGACTGCGCCAAATGCGGCGGCTGCGGCGGACTGGAGACGCAGACGCTGTATGTCACCGCGCGCAACCGTGCGGAAGCGCAGGTGGGCGAGCGCGTGCTGATCGAGGGCGAAACCGGACAGGTGCTCGGCTATGCAGGACTGGTGTATCTGCTGCCGGTGGTGCTGTTTTTCATCGGTTACGGCGCGGGCAGCGCACTGCAAAAGGGCGCGGGTGTGTCCGCGCTGTGTGGTGGTATGCTGTTTGCCGCGGGCATCGTGGCGGCGATCCTTTTCAGCCGTGAGATGAAGCGGAAGAACAGCGTCCCATTTGAAATCACAAAAAAGCTCTGAATTTTTTGTGAATTTTTACTGATTTTGTGCCGTTTGCCCTTGTGCTATTGGAAAAAGTTCGGTACAATAGGTTGAATACGCAAGGCCGTGCGAAAACACGGCGGGAAAGGGTTGTGAAATGTTTGGCTTTATCCGTCCGGTGAAGTCCGAGCTGCGGGTCAAAGAGGCTGACCGGTTCCAGCAGGCTTATTGCGGGCTGTGTCATGCCATCCGCGCACGGTATGGCCGGTTTTATACCCTGTTCCTGAGTTATGACATGACGTTTTTCGCACTTGTGATGGGCTGCGGCGAGGAACAAACCGCGCCGCCGTGCCGCAAACGGTGCGACGCGCATCCGTTGACGCGCCGTCCGTGCGCCGCACCGGATGAGGCGCTGGAGTTGGCGGCGGATGTGAGCGTGCTGCTCACCTATCACAAATTCCGCGACAGTCTGGCCGATGAGAAAGGGCCGAAACGCGTATTGGCGTGGCTGCTGTGCCGTTTGGGACGGCGCGGCTACGAACGCGCGCGGGCACGCCTGCCCGAGACAGACAGCGAAATGGTGCAGGCGCTTACCGACTTGCAGCAGCTCGAGCGGGAAAAATGCGATTCGATGGACCGTGCGGCGGACGCTTCTGCACGGCTCACTGCGGCGGCAGTGCCGCATACCGGAGACGCGCGCGAGCGCGTGCTTCGGCAGATGTTTTACCACGTCGGACGCTGGATCTATTTGCTGGATGCCGCACAGGACGTGGCGGAAGATCTGGAACAGGACAATTACAATCCGGTGGTGCTGCGCTACGGCCTGCGCACGCCGGACCTGACAGAGATAAGACAACCGCTTGAGCGCACGCTGGAGCGGTCGCTCGCCGATATCTGTATGGCATATGACCTGCTGGATATGGGGCGGGACGCGGATCTGATCCGCAATATTATTTTTCTGGGTATGCCGCTGGTGACGAAACAAGTGCTGGACGGGACGTACCAAACGAACGGAGGATGGGGCAAACATGGATCCCTATAAGGTGCTCGGCGTTACGCCGCAGACAAGCGACGACGACGTCAAACGCGCTTACCGCGAGCTGGCGCGAAAGTATCATCCAGACAACTATATCAACAATCCGCTTGCCGATCTGGCGGAGGCCCGTATGAAGGAAATCAACGAGGCCTACGACATGATTATGAACGAGCGCGCGGGCAAAACCTCGTCCGGCGCGTCGGGCGGACAGCAGTACAGCGGCGGGCAGCAGTATGGCGGCAGCCAGCAGCAGCGCGCTTATTCGGGCGCAAATGCTTCGCTGTACAGTCAGGTGCGGCAGGCGATCAATCAGGGCAATTTGGGTATGGCAGAGGCGCTCTTGCAGCGCGCAAACGGCCGCGACGCTGAATGGTTTTATCTGATGGGCACGGTGTATTATCGCAAGGGCTGGTATGATGAGGCTGCGCGTGCTTATACACAGGCTTGCCAGATGGACCCGTCCAACATGGAATACCGCACGGCGCTCAACAATCTGAACATGTCGGGCGGCTATGGCGGTTATCGGCCCATGCAGGAGGCTAATCTGTGCGATTTCTGTGTGCAGCTGGCAGTCTGCAACTGCTGCCTGAATGCCTGCTGCAATGCGGGATGCTGATATGAATACGAAGGAGATCGCGCGCGGCGGCTTGCTGGCCGCAGCCGCCGTGGCGCTGCTGTATGTAGGCGGGACAGTGACGTATATTGGTCCGGCGGCCTGCCTGGTGGCGGGCGTTGCTTCGTCTGTGCCGCTTTTGCGGCGTGCGCGGCTGAAAACCGCGGTGACACTGTATCTGGCTGTGTCCATCCTGTCCGCGCTGCTGGTGCCGCGCAAGATCGAGGTCGCGGCCTATATCCTGTTTTGCGGCTTGTATCCCATCGTGAAATTCTGCGTGGAGTGCTATGCGCCGCGCCGCATTCAGGAGGGGATCAAGCTGGCGTATTTTAATGTTTCACTTGTGATAGCCGGTGTGCTGGCGGTGTTTATCTTTTTGCCGCAGTTTGCCCTGACCGGCCTGTTTCGGGTTGCGGCGGCTTGGTTTGTCGCCAATATCACATTTGTTATTTATGATGTGGCGTTGTCACGGCTGATCGCATTGCTGCGCAGAAGCCTGCCGCCCGATTGAAAAGGGGAAAAGCAATATGAAAAGTATGACCGGCTACGGCCGCGCGAAAGAGGAACGGGACGGTAAGACCATCACGGTCGAACTGCGCGCCGTCAATCACCGCTATCTGGATTGCACGGTGAAAGCGCCACGGCAATACGGTTTTTTGGATGACGCGGTCAAAAAGGCTGCGGCCGCCCGCATTGCGCGCGGCAAGGTGGAGGTTTTCGTCGGCGTGGAGGTCGAGGAGGGCGGCGACGTTGCTGTTACGGTCAACCACCAGCTGGCAAAGCGCTATCTGGAAGCGCTGCATGACCTGAGCGAGACCTACGGCCTGCGTGATGATGTGACCGTTACGACGCTGTCCAAGTTGCCAGACGTGCTCGGTTCGGAGCGTATCGAACAGGATGCCGAAGCGATGACCCGCGACGTGCTTGCGGTGTTCGACAAGGCGTGTGACGGGTTTGACCAGATGCGTCTGCGAGAAGGGGAAAAGCTTGCCGAGGATGTGCGCAGCCGCTGTGCGGCGATCGAGCGCATGGTCGGTGAGGTCGAGACACGCTCGCCCGAACGTGTTCGGGAATACCGCGAAAAGCTGCAGACCCGCATGCAGGAGGTGCTGGCGGATACCAGCATCGACGAGACGCGGATTTTGACCGAGGCGGCGATTTACGCCGACAAGACTGCGGTTGATGAGGAAACCGTGCGTCTGCGCAGCCATCTGCATCAGATGGATGGTATGCTGCAAGAAACGCAGCCGATCGGTCGCAAGCTGGACTTTCTGGTGCAGGAGATGAACCGCGAGGCCAACACCATCGGCTCCAAGGCGAATGATGTGACGATGGCGCGCATTGTGGTGGATATCAAGAGTGAGATCGAGAAGATCCGCGAACAGATCCAAAATATCGAATAATACAAACATTTTATTCGTTCGGAAGCATGCTTCCGAACGAGACAAAATGAGAGGGGGCGGCACGGGTGAAACTCATCAACATCGGGTTTGGCAATATGGTGGCTTCGTCGCGGCTGATCGCAATCGTCAGCCCAGAGTCTGCGCCGGTCAAGCGTACCGTGCAGGAGGCGCGTGACCGCGGCATGGTGATCGACGGCACCTATGGCCGCCGCACCCGCGCCGTGCTGATTATGGACAGCGACCATGTGGTGCTGAGTGCTTTGCAGCCGGAAACAGTGGCGGCACGTTTTGCCGGCGATGCGGAGGAAGGAGAGAGCGAAGATGCGTAAAGGAACCTTATATGTATTCACAGGGCCGTCGGGCGCAGGCAAGGGGACGCTGCTCTCGCGCTTGCAGGAGCAGGATGACCGCCTGTTCTATTCGATTTCCGCGACCACACGCGCGCCGCGCCCGGGGGAGACCGACGGCGTGCAGTATTACTTCCTCTCCAAGGCGGAATTTGAGGAGAAAATCGCGCAGCATGCGTTTCTGGAGTATGCATGCTATGTGGAGAATTATTATGGCACACTCGAAGCGCCGGTCAACGAAAAGCTGGAGCAGGGCTTTGACGTGGTGCTGGAGATCGAAGTGCAGGGTGCAATGCAGGTGCACGAAAAGCGACCGGATGCCGTAATGGTGTTCATCGCGCCGCCGTCGTTTGAGGAGCTGGCTGCGCGGCTGCGTGGACGCGGCACAGAGGACGAGGAAAAGGTGCTCAAACGGCTGGAAACCGCCAAAGAAGAACTCAAACAGCAGGATCGGTTCGATTATGTGATCGTCAATGACGAGTTGGACCGAGCGGTAGAAGAACTGAGGGACATTCTGGCAAAGCGTCGTACATAACGGCGCAGTTCTTTTCATAAATAATACAAAGGGTAATATAAGGAGATTGGATTACTATGCTGAAACCTTCGATGCAGGAACTGATGAAACGTGTGGGCAACCGCTATCTGCTGGTCAATCTGGCGGCGCAGCGCGCCCGCGACATTGCCGATCAGGCTGAGGAAACCGGCGAGCAGCTGCCGGATAAGGCGGTAAAGCTGGCACTCGATGAGATCGCGGCAGGCACGATCGTGTATCGTCCGGGACCGCGCACCGAGCCGGTAATCGTGCAGAACAACGCGATCGCAGCGGCGATGGTTGATGTGGATGATTCGATTGATCTGGGCGACGAGGACGACACCGTATCTGACGAGGACGCTGCCGACGAGCAGGAGGACGAAACCCATCGCCTCGATGAGTTCGACGATCACGAACTGGACGACGGCGACATCCCCGAGGAGGATCGCTAAGCCATGCATCTGGCTGGGAAAACCGTGGTGCTGTGCGTGACGGGCGGCATCGCGGCTTATAAAGCCGCCGACCTGACCAGCAAGCTACGTCAGGCGGGGGCAAACGTGCGTGTGCTGATGACTGAATCGGCCACGCAGTTCATTTCCCCCATCACGTTCGAGACTTTGTCGGGGTACCGCACGGTGGTGGACACCTTTGACCGCAACTTCGCGTGGGAGGTCGAGCATATCTCGCTGGCCAAAGCCGCGGATGTGTTCGTCATTGCGCCCGCGACCGCCAATATCATCGCGAAAGCCGCGCACGGCATTGCGGATGATATGGTATCGACCACGCTGCTGGCGACCAAAGCGCCGGTTGTGATCGCGCCTGCAATGAACACCGGTATGTACGACAATCCGGTGACGCAGCAAAACCTGAACACCTTGCGCGAGCGGGGGTTCCACATCATTGACCCGGCAGCGGGACACCTCGCCTGCGGAGATTCCGGACGCGGCAAGCTGCCGGACACGCCGACGCTGCTGCACGGCATCGAACAGGCGATCACACCGCAGGACCTCAAAGGTCTGCGTGTGCTGGTGACCGCTGGCCCGACGCAGGAGGCGCTCGATCCGGTGCGCTTCTTGTCCAATCATTCGACGGGCAAGATGGGCTACGCCATTGCGGCACGCGCGGCGATGCGTGGTGCTAATGTGACGTTGGTCTCCGGTCCGACCGCGCTGGCAACGCCCATGGGTGTGCAGCGCGTGGATATTGTTTCGGCGCGCGACATGCATGATGCTGTGATTTCCCGCGCGGATACACAGGATATCATCATCAAAGCAGCTGCGGTGGGCGATTACCGTCCCGCACAGACGGCGGACGAAAAGATGAAAAAGAGCGACGACGATCTGAGCGTCGCGCTGGTGCGCAACCCGGACATTTTGGCGGAGCTTGGTCAAAAGAAACGTCCGGGGCAGCAGCTTTGCGGTTTTGCGATGGAGACGCAAAACCTTTTGGAAAACGCAGCCGATAAGCTGCGTCGCAAAAACTGTGATATGCTGGTGGCAAACTCGCTGCGAGACAAAGGAGCAGGCTTTGGCACGGATACCAACGCTGTCACGCTGCTGTTTGCGGATGGGACGCGCGAAACCCCACCGCTCATGCCCAAGGAGGACGTGGCGGATGTGATTTTCGACCGCCTGCTGGCCATGCGGGCAAATTAAACTGGAAAGAGAAAGGAGTATAGCGGTTGACGGAACAAATCTGTGCGGTTGCCGTGGACGCGGCAACCTACGCCATCGACAAGCTGTACTCCTACCGTGTGCCGGACGAGCTGCGGGAACAGGTGCTGATCGGCACCCGTGTTCTCGTGCCGTTCGGCTTTGGCAATAAACGGGCGGAA
>NZ_CAWVCU010000016.1:0-26455 GCF_963927765.1 uncultured Agathobaculum sp.
AAAGCGCCAGAACTGCGGTGCAGCCGGTATCGCAGTTGACGAGGAAAGGGTTAATCGAAGGCTTCGGCGGGTGCCCTTCGGCCATGAGTGGGTTGGTCGTGAGCAGACTGTTAAAACGCACGGGTGACTGTGCGGACAGAGCAGTTATGCATAACGCACTATTTTTATACCTTTTTTTAAAAATTCAGCTTCTTTTTGGAGGATTTACTTTTATGTGTGGAATTGTCGGTTTTACGGGGCGTGAAAATGCGCTGCCGATTTTGATTAAGGGTCTTTACAGCTTGGAATATCGCGGCTATGACTCCGCAGGTATCGCGGCGTTTACAAAGGAAGGTTTGCGTGTGGTGAAAACGCGCGGCCGTATTTCCAATTTGGAGGAAAAAATTCGTGAGGAGGGCGATCTGTACTGCACCTGCGGCATCGGCCATACCCGTTGGGCAACGCATGGTGAGCCGTCCGACCGCAACTCGCATCCGCATTTGGGCGGACGCGACGGTATGGGTAAGGTAGCAGTTGTCCATAACGGTATCATTGAGAACTACAAGGAGCTGCGCGAGCGGCTGGAAGCACACGGTTATACCTTCCAGTCGGAAACGGATACCGAGACGGTCGCGCATCTGGTGGATTATCTGCATACGGGCAAGCAGGAGGACTTGGCCAAAACTGTGCTTAATGCGGTGCAGCGCATCCGTGGTTCGTATGCTTTGGGTGTAGTGTCGATGGATAATCCGGAAGAAATCGTTGCAGCACGGCGCGACAATCCACTCGTCATTGGTGTAGGCGAGGGTGAGAATATGATCGCTTCGGATATCACCGCAATCATCGGCCGCACCAAGAATTATATCATTCTGGATGACAATGAAGTTGCCATTGTCCGGCCGGACAGCGTTGTTGTGATGAACGAGTTTGGCGACGTGGTGGAGAAAGAGGTGCAGACGGTCAGCTGGGATCTGTCGGCTGCGGAAAAGGGTGGCTATCAGCATTTCATGCTCAAGGAGATCATGGAGCAGCCAAAGGCGGTGGCAGATACGGTCAACCCGCGTATTCAGAACAACGCAGTGGTATTCGAGGATAACGGACTGACCGATGAACGGTTGCGGGATATCGAAAACATTCATATTGTCGGCTGTGGCTCTGCGCTGCACGCGGGTATGGTAGGAAAGCGCGTGATTGAAGCAATGTGCCGCATCCGCTGTACGGCAGAGGTCGCTTCCGAGTTCCGCTATGAGAACCCGATTATCGGCAAAAAGGATTTGTGCATTGTCATCAGCCAGTCGGGTGAGACGGCAGATACACTTGCAGCAATGCGCCTAGCCAAGCAGGCGGGAGCGTTTACCATTGCAATCGTCAATGTCGTTTCTTCTACTATTGCGCGCGAAGCGGACGGCGTGCTGTACACTTGGGCAGGACCGGAAATTTCGGTTGCAACGACCAAGGCGTATTCTGCGCAGCTCTCTGCGCTTTACCTCATTTCCGTGAAGATCGCGCGCACACGCGGACTGATCTCTATTGGCGATGAACGTGCATTGTGCGCAGAGTTGCAGCGTTTGCCTGCCTGCATTGAAAAGACACTGGAGTGTCAGGAGGACATGCAGCGCATTGCTACTCTGTATGCCAATCGGCCGAGCGTGTTCTTCCTTGGCCGCGGATTGGACTATGCGGCAGCGCTCGAAGCGTCACTCAAGCTCAAGGAGATTTCGTATATCCATTCGGAGGCATATGCAGCGGGTGAACTCAAGCATGGCACGATTTCGCTGATCGAGGAAGGCACGCTGGTTGTCGCACTGGCAACACAGCCTGCGCTGTTTGAAAAAACCGTTTCCAATATCCGTGAGGTTGTGTCCCGTGGCGCTGTCGTCGTGCTTGTGACGACCGATGATTTCACCGGAGATGAATCGGTTTGCCAGCACATCATTCGTTTGCCCAAGTGCCTGTATGAATTTTCTGCCTCGCTTTCGATTATTCCGATGCAGCTTTTGGCATACTATGTAGCGGTAGAGCGCAATTGTGATGTCGATAAGCCGCGAAATCTGGCAAAATCAGTCACTGTTGAATAAAAATACAGGTATTATGCAATCATTACAAAAATGCATGGGTATTTTTGTGGCAAAACAGTAAATTTCACAATAATTTCTTGACATTTCCAGAAGTATCGCATATAATGAGTTTTGACATGAGAAATGGTTACAAAATGCTTTCATCCGCGTCGCTGTCTGATGAAGTGCTATGCCGTATGGCACAGCAGGGAGACGGTGCGGCAGCGGAAGATTTGGTCAAACGATATACCCGCTTGGTGAAAACCTGCGCACGCCCTTATTTTCTGGTGGGTGCGGATGCAGAAGACTTGATGCAGGAGGGTATGCTGGGACTGATGAAAGCAATTCGCGAATATGATGAGTCCAAGGGGGCGCCGTTTGGTGCCTTCGCAAAGCTGTGTGTCATGCGGAAAATCTTTTCTGCGGTGCGCGCTGCTTCTTCGCTCAAGCATGATCCGCTCAATCATTCCGTGTCAATCGATCGACCTCTGTTTGAGGACCTTGCGGAAACGCACACCCGGGTTACGGCACCGATTGGTGATCCAGAATCGCTGGTGATCGGCAATGAAGAGAGGGAAGAGCTGATCCGTCGGCTTTACTCCGTGTTGTCCGAATTTGAGGCGAGGGTTTTGACATTGTTTCTGGACGGCTTATCCTATGAGGAGATGTCGGAAGCATTGCAAAAACCGATCAAGTCTGTGGATAATGCCATCCAGCGCATTAAGCGAAAATCGGCAGCTATCAAACCCCAATAGGCGATTGCAGGCGGGAAGGCCTGTGCGCAATATAATTTCAGTTTCCCGAGGGAACGGTATCAAAGAGAGGTAAAAACCATGTACGAAGACAAGACTTTAGTATGCAAGGAATGCGGTAAGGAATTTGTGTTCACCGCAGGCGAGCAGGAGTTCTACGCAGAGCGCGGCTTCCAGAACGAGCCGCAGCGCTGCAAGGCTTGCCGCGATGCGCGCAAGAACGCGGCCCGTGGCCCGCGTGAGTATTTCACCGCTACCTGTGCTGCTTGCGGCGGCGAGGCTCGTGTTCCGTTTGAACCCAAGTCTGACCGTCCGGTATATTGCAGTGAATGCTTCGCGAAGATGCGCGAGCAGGGCTGAGAACAGAAATCAGAAAGGGCGTCCGGCTGTTTTGCCGGACACCCTTTTTGTTTTCGCGGAAACCAGCAGAAAACGGTGAAATTTTTCTTTTTATGATTGAAATATGTGCATCTTTGCGGTATACTGATAACAAACAAAAACATATGGAGGTCTAACATGGCTGCGATTACGAAAAAGACCACGATTGGTGAGGTTCTCAACCGCAATCTGGATACGGCAAAGTTTTTCATGGAAATTGGCATGCACTGCCTCGGCTGCCCGGCATCTCAGGGCGAGAGCATTGAGGAAGCCTGCATGGTACACGGCACCAATGCAGACGAGCTGGTTGCAAAGCTGAACGCTTTTCTGGGCGAATAAGAGAAAACCGGAGCCGGTAAACGCCGGCTCTGTTTTTTTGGGTGAAATATGGAAAGTATGGTTTTAACGCCGCGGCTGGCTTGCATAGCGTCGCTTATCCCACAGGGGGCAAGGCTTGCGGATATTGGCACCGATCACGGCAAGCTGCCGGTGTCTTTGCTGCTGGCGGGAAGGATCGCTGCTGCGATTGGATCAGATATCCGAGAAGGTCCGCTGGCGCATGCCGCGCGCAATGCGGCAGATTATGGCGTTTCCTTGTCTCTGCGGTTGGCTGCGGGGCTGGATGCCGTGCAGCCGGAGGAATGCGATACGGTGAGCATTGCCGGCATGGGCGGGCAGACCATTGCAGAAATCTTGGCGGCTGCGCCGTGGTGTGAGCAGGGACAGCATTTGCTGCTATTGCAGCCGATGACAATGATATATGAGCTGCGGCAATGGCTGTGGGCGCATGGTTATGCCATTGAGCGCGAGACGCTTTGCCGGGAGGATCGGCGGCAGTATGTGGTGCTGTCTGTCCGCGGCAGCGCGGAGAAGAAGGAGTTGCCGCTGTGGCAGTGCGCATTTTCTCCCGCCTTGCTGCAAGCAGACGGGGTAAAAGATTATTTAAAGGCCTTGTTGACCCGTGAAGAGCGCGCACTGGAAGGTATGCAGCAGGCAAATGCAATAGACAAAGCGAGACTGGATACGCAGCGCTGTCTTGTGATGGAGATCAAACAGGCATGGGAGGGATTGCAATGAGTACAGTACAGGATGTTTTGACGTTTTTGGAAGGATTCGCACCGCCGGACCTGGCGGAGCATTGGGATAATGTGGGACTGTTGTGCGGGGACCGTAAGCAGACTGTGACGGCTGCGTTGTGTGCGCTGGATATCACCGAACAGGTAGTGGAAGAAGCGGTAGCGCGCGGCGCACAGCTGATCGTTGCGCACCATCCAGCCATCTTCACTTCGGTGAGCCGTGTGACTACCGATGATGTGACCGGGCGCGTGCTGCGGGCGGCCATCAAGCACGATATCGCGCTCATCTGCATGCATACTAATGCGGATAGTGCTTGGGGCGGCGTGAATGATGCACTGGCTGCTGCATTGTTTCTCACGAATGTGGTCAACATGGAAGCGGGGGATAACCGGATGCTGGGTCGCGTGGGGGATTTGCCACGCGAAATGCAGCCGCGGGAATTTGCAGCATATGTGAAAGAGTGCCTGCGTGCAGGCGGCGTCCGTTTTTGTGATGGTGGGCATGCCATTCACCGCGTTGCGGTGGGCGGCGGCGCTTGCGGCAAGATGATGGATGATGCGTTGGCTAAAGGTGCGGATGCGTTCGTTATTGGCGATTGCAGTTATGATTTAATGCAGCGTGCGCAGTCGCTGGGGCTGACGTTGGTCGATGCGGGGCATTTCCCCACGGAAAATCCGATCGCTGCTGTTTTTGCTGAGCAGATCGTTGGTGCGTTCCCGCAGGTGCGTACCACGGTTTCTGAGCGCCATGCCGACTGTATCCAATTTGTTTAAGGAAGGTTTTATATGCCATTAGATGCCATTTGCCTTGGGGCAGTGACGCATGAATTGAATGAGACGCTTGCAGGCTGCCGAGTGGAAAAGGTCTATCAGCCTGACCGCGATGAGATCGTGCTGCAAACACGCGGACAGGGCGGCGCAAAGCGCCTGCTGGTTTCGATTGCTGCTGGCGCGGCGCGCGTGCATTTCATTGATGCGGCGCGCGAGAATCCGGCGGCGCCGCCGATGTTCTGCATGCTGTTGCGTAAACATGTGCAGGGCGCGAAGATTGCGGCGATTGTACAGCCGTCGGTCGAGCGTATGCTGACGATTGAACTGGACACGACAGATGAAATGGGTGTGCCCTGCAAAAAGCACCTGATTTGCGAGCTGATGGGCAAGCATTCCAATGTTATTTTATGCGGCGAGGATAATCGCATCATTGATGCCATGCGCCGCGTTGACGGAGATCTGTCCGGCAAACGGCAGGTACTACCCGGTTTGTTTTACCGTATGCCGCCCGCGCAGGATAAGCATGATCCATTTGCCCTGTCCGGTGCAGGAGTGGCTGCGGCGGTCACACAAGCGGACGGGGAGCAGACGCTGGATCGTTTCCTGCTCGGTCAGCTTTTGGGCTTTTCGCCGCTGTTATGCCGGGAGCTGAGCTATCGAGCAACGGGAGATGCGACTGCGCGGATTGGGACACTGTCTGATGCACAACGGGAACGCTTGGGGCAGGTATATGATGATTTCATGACCTATGTGCAGGAAAAACGCTGGAAGCCATTTCTGCTCACCAAAGCTGAAAACGACGCGGTATTCGATTTTACCTTTTTGCCGGTGACGCAGTATGAAGGACTGATGACTGTTTCACAGGCGGATAGCTTTTCCACGCTGCTTGCGGTGTTTTACGAGAAAAAAGGGAAAATTGAGCGTATGGCGCGCCGTTCCGCTGATCTGCACAAGACAGTCACCAATGCGCGTGATCGTCTGGCACGCAAGCTGGCGGTGCAGCAGAAGGAACTGGATGCAACGCAGAACCGTGAACAGTATAAACGCATGGGTGACCTGATTACTGCAAACCTGTATCAGCTGGAAAAGGGCATGAATAAGGCGACCGTGGTGGATTACTACGCTGAAGATTGCCCAGAGGCCGAAATTACGCTGGACGTGCGCCTTACACCGCAGCAAAATGCGCAGCGGTATTTCAAGCTGTACAATAAGGCAAAAACAGCAGAAAGCGTGCTGACGCAGCAGATGGAACAAGGCAGAGCAGATTTGGATTATCTGGAAAGCGTGCTGGTTGCGCTGGAGGAGGCGGAAAGCGAACGTGATTTGTCTCAGCTGCGTGAGGAACTGACGCAGACGGGCATTCTTTCCAACAAGCAGACACGCAATAAAAAGTTGCGTAGCAAGCCGGTACAGGCGAAACCATTTCATTACCGTACCAGCGATGGATTCGAGGTGTTTGCCGGTAAGAATAACCTGCAAAACGATTTGCTTACGCTCAAGACAGCGTTCAAAAGCGATATTTGGTTCCACACGCAAAAGATTCATGGTTCGCATGTGATTCTGGTCACAGATGGCCGTGAGCCCACCGATCAGGCTATGACCGAAGCTGCGATGATTGCAGCATACCATTCCAAGGCAAGGCAGTCCTCACGGGTGCCGGTGGACTATACACCGGTACGGCAGGTGAAAAAGCCGGCGGGTGCAAAACCGGGTATGGTCATTTATCATGTTTATCAGACGGCCTATGTGACGCCTGAGGAAACAGTGGTTGAAAAACTTCGTGTAGAGTGATCTCGGCGGAAAATAAAATGCGCTACTTGAAGTGCAGGGGTGCTTGTGGAAAGCGCCCCTTTGCTTTTTGCAAAATCAGAATGGCATGCGGGGCATTCTTTGGCGTTTGTATTTACATTGTCAAATTAACATGATAGAATAAAGGAAATCACAGTGCATGGCACTGTCAATAAAAGGAGGTAACTCTATGAAAAGTAAATTCAGGATCGCCTTGGTTGCGGCAGCGGCAGCGGTAGGCTTGATGGCGACAGCAGGCGCGGCTAATTTTGACCATTGCGCGGATCAGCTGAAGGATCTGGGCCTGTTTCAGGGAACCGAGCAGGGCTATGAGCTGGATCGTGCACCGACCCGCGCGGAAGCGGCAACGATGCTGGTTCGTCTGCTGGGCAAGGAAGACGAAGCGAAGAAGCTGGAATATACCGCTCCGTTTACCGATCTGGCTGGCTGGGAGAAGCCGTATGTGCAGTATCTGTATGAAAACGGCCTGACGACGGGCGCAACTGCAACCACGTTTGAGCCGGAAGAGGGATGCTCTGCGCAGATGTATACGACATTCCTGCTGCGTGCTTTGGGCTACAGCGATAAGACTGACGGCGACTTTACTTATGCAGAGGCAGTATCGTTTGGCGAGTCGATCGGTCTGGTGGATTACGCCAACTGCGATCAGGACAACTTCCTGCGCGATCATGTCGCAGCTATGAGCCTTACGGCTTTGAATACGCCCGTGAAGGACAACAAGGATGCCGTTCTGCTGGAAAAACTGGTGGAAGATGGCGCTGTTGCTGCCGATAAGGCAGATAGCCTGCTGACGTTCTTTGACCGGTATGATGCTTATGAGGAAGCGTCCTCCAACATGAGCAACGCAACGAAAGCGGACGTGACCGCAAATATCGCGGCTGATGTGTATATGGGCGATACCAAGATCATGGATCTGTCTATGCCGCTTAACATGAAGATGGATGTTGATCTGGAGCACATGGATCAGTCTAAATTGGCGATGACCGGCACGATGAAGATTAACATCGATGAGTCGCTGGTCGAGCAGGGTGCACAGACCTCCATCGACCAGGATATTGCGTACTATTATACAGATGGCGTGTACTATGTAAACATGGGTGAGACGAAGTATAAGATGGAGATGTCCATCGAAGATGTGATGGCGCAGATGGGCGACCTGACTGCTATGCAGTCTTCTGAGCCGATTTGCCTGATCGAGTCCATCGACCAGTCGGGTGACAATATGTCGGTAACTTATTCTTCTTCCGGCATGAACGGACTGGTGAACTCTGTGCTGGCAAACATGGGTATGGATCTCAGCAGTTTGGATGTGCAGATGAAGTTTGAAGATATCAGCTCTAAGGTGACCCTCTCCAATGGCGAGATCAAGAACATGGATATGAGCATGAAGATGTCGATCTCTGCGGAAGGCCAGAGCATTACCTTGAACATGACTATGGACTGCGCAGTAAACAGCTTGGGCGACAGCGTTCAGATCACGCTGCCGAGCGATCTGGATACGTACGTCGATTTGATCGGCGGCGCAGACGGAGCTGCGGCATAAAGCAGATGCAAGAGAAAACCGGAACGGAAAATCCGTTCCGGTTTTTTTAGTGCAGCTGCTCGATCAATGCTTTCATCTTTTGCGCGGAGCTTTGCAGCCGACTGAGCTCTTCGGCGGATAGTGGGATATCTAGCACAGCCTCGACACCATTTTTTCCCACGATAGAGGGCAGACCCAGACAGATGCCATCGACACCATAGTGGCCTTGAATCAGGGAGGAAACGGGAAGGACGGAATGCTCATCGCGGACAATGGCTTCCGCGATGCGGCGCACTGCCATGCCGATGCCGTAGTAGGTTGCCCCTTTGCTTTCGATGATGGAATAGGCAGCATCACGCACGTCTTCGTAAATCTGATGCAGCATGGCGGCGGGATCTCCGACGCCTGTGATACGGCAGTAATCATCCAAATCGACGCCGGAAATATTTGCGCTGGACCATACAGCAAGCTCACTGTCACCATGCTCGCCGATGATGAAGGCGTGCACATTGCGACTGTCTACGCCCAGCTTTTGACCGACAAGGTATTTGAGACGTGCGGTGTCCAGCACTGTGCCGGAACCGATCACGTGTCCGGCGGGCAGACCGGAAAGCTGTTGCGCCATGCAGGTGAGTACATCGACCGGGTTGGAAACGATGAGCAAAACTGCGTTTTTATTGACTGCGGTTAATTGTTCCATAATGGAGGATAGAATCACGCGGTTGCGATGAAGCAGCTCCACTCGGGTCTCGCCGGGCTTTTGGTTGGCACCTGCCGCGATAATGATTAAGCCGCATTCGGCAAGGTCGGCATATTCGCCGGCGCGCACAAAGCAGGGTTTGGCGAAAGAAACGCCGTGATTGATGTCAGCGGCTTCGCCCTCTGCTTTTTTGTGATTCATATCGACCAGAACAACTTCCGAGAACAGCCCGGAAACCGCCAAAGTATAGGCGCAGGTCGCGCCGACAAAGCCAACGCCGATCACGCCGCATTTTCGCATATTGGTCATTACGGACACATCCTTTCTTTTTTAGTAGTATGTCCGTTTCCTGTTGGAAAAAACGCAAATGTATGATAAGATATATCATACTGAACGAAGTTAAGGAGCGTATGAAAATGAAACAGTGGTTTCGTACCGTGTTGGCTGGCGCTTTGCTGGCTGGTTCGCTGGCGGTTTCGGCTGCCGCCGCGGATTATACATCGTGTGCCGATCATTTGAAGGACCTTGGTTTATTTCAAGGAACTGCACAGGGATATGAACTGGATCGCGCGCCGACGCGCGGCGAGGCGGCAGCAATGCTGGTGCGGTTGCTGGGAGAGGAGCAGAATGCATTAGCGCTTGACTATTCCGCGCCGTTTACGGATTTGCAGAACTGGGAAAAGCCTTATGTGCAGTACTTATATGATATGGGCGCGACCACAGGTGTGTCCGAAACTACATTTGCGCCGGAAGAACCCTGCACTGCACAGATGTATGCGGCATTTGTCCTGCGTGCACTTGGCTATACCGAGGCGGATGGGGATTTTACCTATGCCGGTGTGGATGATTTCGCGCAGCAAATTGGCCTATACGACGCAGCGGTAATTGATACGGAGGATTTCTTGCGTGATGATGTCGTAGCTGCAAGCTACACGGCGCTTTCGTTGATGCCGAAGGACAGTGAGCAGACACTGTTGGATCAGCTGGTGGCAAATGGCGCTGTGGATGCACAGGCGGCGGAGCCTTATCAGGCGTTGTTTGATCTGTATGCGCAGTATCGCACCGCAACGGCAGATATGGAAGCATTCGAGCAGTTTTCTGTACGCGGCGGAACGGAGGCAGTGCTGTCAGGGAAAGGAACAAGCAGTTTGACCGTGCGCACAGAAGATTATATTACGGTCAACCGCGTAGACGGTACAGCGACTGCTACAGGAAAAATCACGATGGAAGCGCCCAGCGTGGATGCGTATACACAACCATATTCCATGGATGCAGCAGAGGAGACAGGTTCCATGCGTGCTGCGCTGTTGTATGGGTATGATGTGGTACCGCTGGCTTGTGTGGATACAGTGAAGCGGTCGGGAAGTGATTGGACCTTTTCGTTTGCAGAATTGCCTGCGCAATATAAAGGGTGCTTCTGGGCGCTATCTCAGTCTGGTGCAGCACTGGAGTCGGCCGAAGATATTGTTCTGGTGCAGACCGTACAGAGTGGACGCATCGCCTTTCAGACATTGCGTTTGAAGCTGATGCAAGGCGATGCGGAATTTCAAGTGACGCTGACTGGAGAACTGAAAGAGGCACGTTAAGGTTATTTGTAAAAGAAAAGGCCGCTGGACGGCAGGGGGGAGGTTTCCTTGTCGTCTGGCGGCTTTCTATTTGTGCATGAGAAAACGCCCCGCCAATTGGCGGGGCGTTTCAATTTGAGATTACTGCTTGTTTTTGATGTATTCATCCATCGCGGCAGCGGCGCGCTTGCCCGCGCCCATAGCGAGGATAACGGTGGCAGCGCCGGTAACGGCATCGCCGCCTGCGAACACGCCGTCCTTGGACGTGATACCGTGTTCGTCGTCTGCAATGATACAGCCTTTGCGGTTGGTGTCCAGACCCGGCGTGGTGTGGCGGATCAGCGGGTTCGGGCTGGTGCCGATCGCGGCGATCACGCAGTCCAGATCAAGGGTGAACTCCGAGCCTTCCACCGGCACCGGACGACGGCGACCGGAAGCATCCGGCTCGCCCAGCTCCATCTGCTGGCACTTCATGCCGGTTACATTGTAGTTTTCGTCGTTGAGTACCTCGAGCGGTGCGGTCAGGAACTTGAACACAATGCCCTCTTCCTTGGCGTGATGGATTTCCTCCAGACGGGCGGGCAGTTCCTTTTCGGAGCGGCGGTAAACGATGTAGACTTCTTCTGCGCCCATGCGCTTTGCACAGCGCGCTGCGTCCATCGCGACGTTGCCGCCGCCAACGACTGCAACCTTGTGCGCGTGGAAAATCGGGGTATCCGAGCCATCCTTATATGCCTTCATCAGGTTGATGCGGGTCAGGTACTCGTTGGCGGAATATACGCCGTTGGCGTTCTCGCCCGGTACACCCAGGAAAGACGGCAGGCCCGCACCCGAACCAACGAAAATTGCTTCATAGCCGTCCTCGAACAGCTCGTCAATAGTCTCAGAGCGGCCAACCACAAAGTTCAGCACGAACTCAACGCCGAGGTCTTTCAGTGTGTCGATTTCCTTCTGCACGATTTCCTTGGGCAGACGGAATTCCGGAATGCCGTACATCAGCACGCCGCCCGCAGTGTGCAGTGCTTCGAATACAGTCACTTGGTAGCCCATACGCGCCAAATCGCCTGCGCAGGTCAGACCGGCAGGGCCAGCGCCTACGATCGCACACTTGTGGCTGTTGGAAACAGGCTTTACCGGCTTCTCTTCGCCGTGTTCACGCGCGTAGTCCGCGACAAAGCGCTCCAAGCGGCCGATCGCGACCGGTTCGCCCTTGATGCCGCGCACGCACTTCTGCTCACACTGGGTCTCCTGCGGGCATACACGACCGCAGACTGCCGGCAGGGAAGAGGTTTCTTTGATCTTGGCTGCAGCTTCGAGGAACTTACCCTCGGCAACCAGCGCGATAAATTCCGGAATCTTGACCTGTACCGGGCAACCGGTGATGCAGGGCTTATGCTTGCAGTTGAGGCAGCGCTGTGCTTCCTCAATTGCCATTTCCGGCGTGTAGCCGAGCGTTACTTCATCAAAATTCTTATTGCGCACATCCGGTGCCTGCTCAGGCATGGGTATTTTGTTCGGATTCATATTCGGCATTGTTACTTGACCTCCATCTTGTACAGGTTGCAGTGATCCTCGCGGCGTTCCACTGCCTGCTTTTCCTGCGCTTTGTACATCGCGCCGCGGCGCATAGCACTATCGAAATCAACAAGATGGCCGTCAAAGTCCGGCCCATCAACACAGGCGAACTTGGTCTCGCCACCGACGGTCAGACGGCAGCCGCCGCACATGCCGGTGCCATCGACCATAATGGTGTTCATCGAGACGATGGTCTTGATGCCGTAGGGGCGGGTCACTTCGGAAACAAACTTCATCATGATCATCGGGCCGATCGCGATGACCGCGTCGTACTGGTTGCCCGCGTCGATCAGCTCCTTGAGCTTGTCGGTGACAAAACCCTTGTTGCCGTTCGAACCGTCGTCGGTCATGATATACAGGTTGGTGGAAGCGGCCTTCATTTCGTCCTCGAGGATGACAATGTCCTTGTTGCGGAAGCCGGCAATCAGATCGACCTCACAGCCCATCTCATGCAGCTTCTTAGCCTGCGGATAAGCGATTGCGCAGCCAAGGCCGCCGCCGACAACAGCGACTTTCTTCAGGCCTTCCAGCTCGCTTGCCTTGCCCAACGGGCCGACGAAATCATGCAGGCAGTCGCCTTCATTCAGCGCGCCGAGCGCCATGGTGGTTGCGCCGACCTCTTGGAAGATGATCGTGACCGCACCCGTTTCACGGTTATAGTCCGCAATGGTGAGCGGAATGCGCTCGCCATCCTCGCTGACGCGCAGGATGATGAACTGGCCCGGTTCGGCCTTGCGTGCTACGTGCGGCGCATCAATCACCATCAGCTTGGTATTCGCGTTCAGCGTTTGCTTTTTCAAAATCTGATACACTAAATTTCGTACCTCCTTGCGTTTATCGCATCGAACACATCTATTATACTGTTTATGCAGGCTGAACGCAAGGAGAAATCCGAATGGGAAGACAGATGTTTTCGTCTCGAAGACAGAATAATTTAGTAATTCAGCACAATAGAATCCCCGGAAACGAAGCCCTGACATGGTCCGTAGCGCACAGCATGCCACTCAGCCTGCCTGCCTAGCACGACAAGCTGGGCGCCACATGGAGCACTGCCAACGATCTCTGCATGAGAGGAGGGCTTGGCGTAAATAGAGACGAGTCCGGAGTGGGATTCGACAGTTGCGGTTGTGCCGTGCGGATGCTTGCCGGACGGATGTGCGGATGTGGGGGAATATGTATGGTAACGCATAGGATGACCTCCTGTAAAAGTAAAATAAGGTACTGTCAAGCTATGCGGTCGGCCCGAAAAAGGTCACAGCGCAAATTTGTTGTGGATATGACGAAAACGAGTGCGATTTTTGTTGTGTTTTTGCTGATTTAGAGGTTGAATTTTTAAACAGACCAATGTATAATAAATCTTGTTTGAAATGTCCGGTTCACAAGGCCGGCAATTAGGAGGAGAGAAAACAATGAAAAAGCTTTCTATTGCGATGCTGAGCATGCTTCTGGCGGGCTCGATGCTGCTGACCAGCTGCGGCGGTAATACGCAGTCTGATGCAAGCACTACGGACGACGCGGCGCAGACTGAGCAGTCCGCTGATGGCGGCGTGCTGCGCATGGGCACCAATGCGACTTTCCCGCCGTATGAGTACGTGGATGAGAACAACAATGTTGCTGGTATCGATGCAGATATTGCGGCTGCGATTGCTGAAAAGCTCGGTATGCAGCTTGAAATCACCGATATGGCATTTGATTCGCTGATCCCGGCGCTGCAGTCCGACACGATCGACATCGTTCTGGCCGGCATGACGGTTGACCCGGAGCGCGCGGAGCAGGTGAACTTCACGGACTCTTACGCGACCGGCGTACAGGTCATCATTGTTCCGGAAGATTCGGATATTGCATCTCCGGATGATCTGGAGGGCAAGAACATCGGCGTGCAGACCGGCACCACCGGCGATCTGCAGTGCACGGATGCCTACGGCCAGGAATTCGTCAAGCAGTTTGATAACGGCCCGCTTGCGGTTGCAGCGCTGCTCAATGGCCAGGTGGACTGCGTTGTCATCGACAACGAGCCGGCAAAGAACTATGTTGCAGCCAATGAGGGCCTGAAGATCCTCGACACTGCATATGCAGACGAAGACTATGCTGCTGCGATCGCCAAGGAAGACACCGAGCTGTTTGAGCAGGTAAATGCTGCGATCCAGGAGCTCAAGGAAGACGGTACGATCGCTTCCATCATCGAAAAGTATATCCCGTCCGACGGCGGCAGCGAGGATGCTGCTGCGTAAGCAGGGGTAGGTAATAGAAAAGGGACGGCGCGTGCCGCCCCTTTTCTTCCGTTATACAGAAAGGGGATAAGTTGTGGGAGTTCTCACTATGGCGGGCTGGCTGGAGACAGCGCCGGGCTGGGTCGCTTCGCTTCCGGAAGGGTTGCAGACGCTGCTGTTCCAACTCTATCAGACTTTTGTTTATCAGGACCGCTGGACATGGTATGCAAACGGCCTCAAAATCACGTTTATCGTTACGCTTGGTGCGCTGATGCTTGGCGTTGTTATCGGCATGCTGATCGCGGTGATCCGTACTGCGCATGATTCGCAGCGTGCGGGCAAGCATAATCCGATTCTGGGTGTACTCAATGCGGTAAGCAAAGTTTATCTGACGGTCATCCGCGGCACGCCAATGATGGTTCAGCTGCTTATCAGCTGTTTTGTAATCATGGTGCCAAAGGATGATACGGGACGTTTGATTTGCGGTATTGTTACGCTAGGCATCAACTCGGGCGCATACGTTGCGGAAATCGCACGCAGCGGCCTGATGTCGATTAGCGCAGGTCAGATGGAGGCCGGGCGTTCGCTCGGTCTGGACTATCGTCAGACTATGTGGTACATTATCATTCCGCAGGCGATTAAGAATATCCTGCCTGCACTCGGTAATGAGATGATTACCTTGCTGAAGGATACTTCACTGGTATCGGTTATCGCGCTGCGCGATGTGACGAAGCAAGCACAGAATATCGTTGCGAATACCTACACGCCGTATGTCCCGTATATCAGCCTTGCGGTAATCTATCTGGTGATCGTAATTATTCTAACCAAGCTGCTGGGCATTCTGGAAAGGAGGCTGCGCGCAAGTGATCGACGTTAGAAATCTGCATAAGTCTTTTGGCAGCCATGCGGTGCTGAAAGGCGTCAATGAACACATTGAAAAAGGGGAAAAGGTCGTTATCATCGGGCCTTCCGGCTCGGGTAAGTCCACTTTTCTGCGTTGCCTGAACCTGCTGGAGGAGCCGACGAGCGGCGATATCATCTTTGAGGGGCAGAACATTACCTCCAAGCAGACAGATATCAATCTGGTGCGTCGCAAGATGGGCATGGTGTTCCAGCAGTTCAATCTGTTTCCGCACCTGACGGTGAAGGAGAACATCAAGCTTGCGCCCGTCAAGCTCAAGGTGATGACAGATGCAGAGGCCGATAAGCGCGCAATGGAGCTTTTGGAGCGTGTCGGTTTGCCAGATAAGGCAGACAGCTATCCGATTCAGCTTTCCGGCGGTCAGCAGCAGCGTATCGCCATTGCGCGTGCGTTGGCAATGAACCCGGACGTGATGCTCTTTGACGAACCGACATCTGCGCTCGATCCAGAGATGGTTGGCGAAGTGTTGGAGATTATGAAAGAGCTTGCGGATGACGGTATGACGATGGTTGTCGTGACGCACGAAATGGGTTTTGCCCGCGAAGTGGGTACCCGTGTGCTGTTCATGGACGGCGGTAATATCGTAGAGCAGAATGAGCCGAAAGCTTTCTTTGAACATCCGCAAAATCCCCGACTTAAGGACTTTTTGTCCAAAGTGCTGTAAAAATGAAAAAGCGGACGGTGAAAACCGTCCGCTTTTTATACAAAAATCAACTTGACGTATTGTAGAAAAACATGGTATAATAAAACGCTTACAAAATCATGGAAGAAATCCCGATTCCTAACTACATGTTAGCACGGTCTGCAAAAGAATGCAAGGCCAAAAACAATATTTTCGCAACGCCGCCGGGCGTATCAACACCAACACAGCCGAAAGAAACGGAGTGATCAAAGCACATGAAGGTGAAAGACGTACAGCACGGCAAAACCACACGAAAGAGCTTTGCACGCATCAATGAGATTTTGGAGATGCCCAATCTGATTGAGGTGCAGAAAAAGTCATATCAGTGGTTCCTGGACGAGGGACTGCGTGAGGTTTTCGCCGACACCGCGTCCATCACGGACTACACTGGCAATCTGGAGCTTTCCTTCCTCGACTATTCGATGGATGAGGAGCCGAAGTACAGCGTCGAAGAGTGCAAGGCGCGAGACGCCACATACGCTTCGCCTCTTAAGGTGCGTATGCGCCTGCGCAACAAGGAGACCGGTGAAATCAAGGAGCAGGAAATCTTCATGGGTGACTTCCCGAAGATGACTGATTCCGCGACCTTTATCATCAACGGTGCAGAACGCGCCATTGTATCGCAGCTGGTTCGTTCGCCCGGCGTGTACTATGGCAAGGAGTTCGACAAGACTGATAAGATGATCCTGTCTGCAACGGTTATCCCGTACCGCGGCGCATGGCTGGAGTACGAAATCGATGCAAACGACGTGTTCTATGTCCGTATCGATAAGAACCGCAAAATTCCGATCACGAGCTTTATCCGTGCCATCGGCGTTAAGACCGATGCGGAGATCAAGGAGCTGTTCGGTGAGGATCCGCTGATTCTGGCGACGCTGGATAAGGATCCGGCGCACACCTCGGAGGAAGCGCTCATCGAGATCTACAAGAAGATGCGTCCGGGCGAGCCGCCCTCTGTTGAGTCCGCGATGAACTTGATGGACGCTATGTTCTTCGATATGCGCCGCTATGATATTTCTGCGGTTGGTCGTTATAAGTATAACAAGAAGCTGGACATCGCTCGCCGTATCACTGGCCATAAGCTACTCAGCACCGCGGTTGACCCGATGACCGGCGAGGTGCTGGCGGAGGAGAATGAGATCCTCACCCGTGAGAAGGCACGCCTGCTGTCGCGCCGTGGTGTTAACCATGTGACGATTGAGTCCGGTGAGGGAACAGCAGTCAAGGTATTCGGTAACGGCATGGTCGATATCGATGATTTCAGCGACTACACCGGCCTTTCTGCTGAAGAGCTTGGTATTAAGGAAAAGGTCCGCTTCTCCGTTCTCAAAGAGATCATTGATTCGGGCGTTTCGGGCGAAGAACTGAAAAAGGTTGTTCGTACCCGCATGCATGATCTGATCCCCAAGACCATTATCGTGGACGATATGCTGGCCTCTATCTGCTATCTGCTGGGTCTGGGTCACGGCATCGGCACCACCGATGATATCGACCATCTGGGTAACCGCCGTCTGCGCTGCGTAGGCGAGCTGCTCCAGAACCAGTTCCGTATCGGCTTCAGCCGCATGGAGCGCGTTATCCGTGAGCGCATGACCATTCAGGATCTGGATATCGTAACCCCGCAGAGCTTGATTAATATTCGTCCCGTGACCGCGGCGATTAAGGAATTCTTCGGTTCCTCTCCGCTCTCGCAGTTCATGGATCAGAATAACCCGCTGGCAGAATTGACGCATAAGCGCCGTATGTCTGCGCTGGGCCCCGGCGGTCTGTCGCGCGACCGCGCATCCTTCGAAGTGCGTGACGTACACTATTCGCACTATGGCCGTCTGTGCCCGATTGAGACCCCTGAAGGTCCGAACATCGGTCTGATTTCCTATTTGGCGACCTATGCGCGCATCAATGATTTTGGCTTTATTGAAGCGCCGTACCGCATTATTGATAAGGAAAACGGCCGCGTAACCGATCAGGTACAGTATATGACAGCGGACGTTGAGGACGAATATATCGTTTGTCAGGCGACTGAGCCGATTGATGAAAACGGCTATCTGCTCAATGAGCGTGTTACCTGCCGTATGCGTGACGAATTCGTCGAGGTCGACCGTAAGGACGTTGACCTGATGGACGTTTCGCCTCGTATGATGGTTTCGGTTGCGACGGCGTTCATTCCGTTCCTCGACCATGACGACGCAAACCGCGCACTGATGGGCGCGAACATGCAGCGTCAGGCAGTGCCGCTCTTAAAGACCGAAGCGCCGGTGGTTGCAACCGGTATGGAGTATAAGGCTGCGGTTGACTCCGGCACGATTCCGCTGGCGGAGGGCGATGGTGTTGTTACCCGTGTAACTGCGCGTGAAGTCATTGTTCAGTATGATAACGGTGAGGAAAAGACCTATCACCTGACCAAGTTCCTGCGCTCTAACCAGTCCACCTGTATCAACATGCGTCCGATCGTTGATCTGGGTGAGCGTGTCAAGGAGGGTGATGTTCTGGCGGATGGTCCTTCGACCGATAAGGGCGAAATTGCACTCGGCAAGAACGCGTTGATTGGCTTTATGACTTGGGAAGGTTACAACTACGAGGATGCCGTTCTGCTGAATGAACGTCTGGTGCGTGACGACGTTTACACCTCGATCCACATTGAGGAATATGAATCTGAATCCCGCGACACCAAGCTCGGGCCGGAAGAGATCACCCGCGATATCCCGAACGTCGGTGAGGATGCGCTGCGCAACCTCGATGAGCGCGGCATCATCCGCGTAGGCGCGGAGGTGCAGGCGGGCGATATTCTGGTGGGTAAGGTAACGCCGAAGGGCGAAACCGAGTTGACCGCGGAAGAGCGCCTGCTGCGCGCGATCTTCGGTGAGAAGGCGCGCGAGGTGCGTGACACTTCGCTGCGTGCGCCGCACGGTGAGTCTGGTATTGTTGTGGACGTAAAGGTGTTCACCCGTGAAAACGGCGACGAGCTGAGCCCGGGCGTCAACATGGTAGTCCGCGTGTATATTGCGCAGAAGCGTAAGATTTCGGTCGGCGATAAGATGGCGGGCCGTCACGGTAACAAGGGTGTCGTTTCCCGTATTCTGCCGCAGGAGGATATGCCGTTCCTCGAGGATGGCCGTCCGCTCGATATCGTGCTGAACCCCTTGGGCGTGCCGTCTCGTATGAACATCGGTCAGGTGCTCGAAGTGCATCTGGGCTTTGCCGCCAAGAAGCTGGGCTGGAAGGTCGAGACGCCGGTATTCGACGGCGCAACGCTGGATGATATCAAGGAAACGCTGGTGGCTGCTGGTGTGGATGAAGACGGTAAGAGCGTTGTTTATGACGGTCGTACCGGTGAGAAGTTTGATAACCGCGTAACCGTTGGTTATATGTACTACCTCAAGCTCCACCATCTGGTTGACGATAAGATCCATGCCCGTTCCACCGGTCCGTACTCGCTGGTTACGCAGCAGCCGCTCGGCGGTAAGGCGCAGTTCGGCGGTCAGCGCTTTGGTGAGATGGAAGTTTGGGCCCTTGAGGCGTACGGCGCAGCCTACACCTTGCAGGAGATCCTGACGGTCAAGTCGGACGATATCACCGGCCGTGTCAAGACCTACGAGGCAATTGTAAAGGGGCACAACGTGCCGCAGCCGGGCGTGCCGGAGTCGTTCAAGGTTCTGGTCAAGGAGCTTCAGTCGCTGTGCTTGGATATTCAGGTACTGGATGAAAACATGGAGGTCATTGAACTGGCCGAGGACGATGAGGACGAGGCGGATTTCATCCGCCCGATGGAGCAGGCTGTTTCGGGCGCGGATGAAGAATTTACTGCTGCCGGCTTTGGCATCAACGATGCCGAGGAAGGCGATACCGATCTCTTTGCACTGGATAGCGCCGTCGAGGATGGCGATGATGCCGTGGATGATTTTGATGATGGCCTGAGCGAATGAGTTATGAAGGACAACAAAATCATCTGTGAATAGGGAAGGAGCATCTTAAAATATATGGGATATCATACGTTTAACGCCATTAAGATCGGTCTGGCCTCTCCTGACCTGATCCGTCAGTGGTCGTACGGTGAAGTAAAAAAGCCCGAAACCATCAACTACCGCACGCTCAAGCCGGAAAAAGACGGCCTGTTCTGCGAGCGTATCTTTGGCCCAACCAAGGACTGGGAATGCCACTGTGGTAAGTATAAAAAGGTCCGTTTTAAGGGCAAAATCTGCGATAAGTGTGGTGTAGAAGTCACCCGCGCCAAGGTGCGCCGTGAGCGCATGGGTCACATTGAGCTGGCCGCGCCGGTATCGCACATTTGGTATTTTAAGGGCATTCCGTCTCGCATGGGTCTGATTTTGGATATCAGCCCGCGCGTGCTGGAAAAGGTTCTGTATTTCGCTAACTATATTGTCATTGATCCGGGCGACACGCCGCTCATGAAGAAGCAGATCCTGACCGAAGCAGAGTACCGCGACATGCGCGAGAAGTACGAGGATGATTTCCGTGCCGGTATGGGCGCGGAAGCCATCAAGGAACTGCTGGCCGAGCTGGATCTGGAGCAGCTTTCCAAGGAACTGACTGCGGAGCTGCGTGAGTCCTCTGGTCAGAAGCGTCTGCGCATCATCAAGCGCCTTGAGGTTGTCGAGTCGTTCCGCCTGTCGCATAACCGTCCGGAATGGATGATTATGGACGTGGTTCCGGTCATCCCGCCGGAAATCCGCCCGATGGTACAGCTGGACGGCGGCCGTTTCGCAACGAGCGATTTGAACGACCTGTATCGCCGTGTCATCAACCGAAACAATCGTCTGAAGCGTCTGCTCGAATTGGGCGCGCCGGACATTATCGTGCGCAACGAGAAGCGCATGCTGCAGGAAGCGGTGGACGCGCTGATTGACAACGGCCGCCGCGGCCGTCCGGTCACAGGTCCGAACAACCGCGCACTCAAGTCCCTGTCTGATATGCTGAAGGGTAAGCAGGGCCGCTTTCGCCAGAACCTGCTCGGTAAGCGTGTTGACTACTCCGGCCGTTCGGTTATCGTTGTCGGTCCGGACCTCAAGATTTATCAGTGCGGTCTGCCGAAGGAAATGGCGCTCGAGCTGTTCAAGCCCTTTGTCATGAAAAAACTGGTTGAGGACGGCGCAGCATCCAATATCAAATCGGCCAAGAAGATGGTAGAGCGCGCTAAGCCCGAGGTTTGGGATGTGCTCGAGGGCATCATCAAGGGTCATCCGGTTATGCTGAACCGTGCGCCGACGCTGCACCGTCTGGGCATTCAGGCATTTGAGCCAGTGCTGGTTGAGGGTCGTGCAATTCGTCTGCATCCGCTGGTATGTACGGCGTTCAATGCTGACTTTGACGGTGACCAGATGGCGGTACACGTACCGCTGTCGGCAGAGGCACAGGCAGAGGCGCGTTTGCTGATGCTGTCTGCCAACAACCTGCTTAAGCCGCAGGATGGCAAGCCGGTTACCATTCCGTCTCAGGATATGGTGCTTGGTTCCTACTATCTGACGATCGACCGTGAGACCGAGCCGGGTGCCGGAAAGGTGTTCCGTGATGCGGACGAAGCACTCATGGCGTATGCGGAAGGCATCGTTGGCATTCATGCGCCGATCAAGGTACGCATGACGCGCGAGATCAATGGTAAAAAGGTTTCCAAGATCGTTGATGCAACGCCGGGCCGCCTGATCTTCAACGAGCGCATTCCGCAGGATCTGGGCTTCGTAGACCGCTCCGATCCGGAGAAAATTCTCGATTTGGAAATTATGATGACCTGCGGCAAGAAAGAGCTTGGCAAGATCATTGACAAGTGCATCCGTGTGCATGGCTTTAATGTGACCGCAGAGGTGCTTGACGCGATTAAGGCGATGGGCTACAAGTACTCCACCAAGGGTGCGTTGACCGTAGCAGTCGCAGATATGCTTGTACCGGAAGGCAAGGATACCTTGATTAAGGAATCTGAGAAAAAGGTTGCGCAGATCGATAGACGCTACAAGCGCGGCTTTATCACCGATCAGGAGCGCTACCGTTTAACCGTAGCCGAGTGGGAAGAGACCACCAAGCAGGTAACCGCCAAGCTGCAGGACAACATGAAGGCGAATCGCTACAACCCGATCCACATGATGGCGGATTCCGGTGCGCGTGGTTCGATCAACCAGATCCGTCAGCTGGCCGGTATGCGTGGCCTGATGGCATCTACCTCTGGTAAGACCATCGAAATCCCGATCAAGTCTAACTTCCGTGAGGGTCTTACCGTACTCGAATACTTCATTGCAGCGCGCGGCGCACGAAAGGGCATGGCCGATACTGCGCTGCGTACTGCAGACTCGGGTTACTTGACCCGTCGTTTGGTAGACGTTTCGCAGGATGTCATCATTCGCGAAGATGACTGCGGCGCGACTAAAGGCATCTGGGTCGAGGATATCAAGGAAGGCAACCAGATCATTGAGCCGCTGCATGAGCGACTGCTTGGCCGCTTCCCGGTTGATGACATCTGCCACCCGGAGACCGGAGAGGTGATTGTGCCCAAGACCAAGATGATGAACGACGCGGATGCGGACGCGATCATCGCGGCGGGCATCACCCGTGTGCAGATTCGCTCGGTGCTCGAGTGCCGTGCACGTAAGGGGGTTTGCGCACACTGCTACGGCATCAACTTGGCAATGGGTACGCTGGTTGGCAAGGGCGAAGCAGTTGGTATTATCGCAGCGCAGTCCATCGGTGAGCCGGGTACGCAGCTGACCATGCGTACGTTCCATACCGGCGGTGTTGCAGGTTCGGATATTACGCAGGGTCTTCCGCGAGTTGAAGAGCTGTTTGAGGCGCGCAAGCCGAAGAAGGCGGCAACGCTGGCCGAAATCAGCGGTGTTGTTAACATTGAGGAATCCAAGCGCACGACGGTCAAGACGGTCAATATCGTCAATCCGCAGACCGGCGATATGCGTTCCTATCAGCTGGCATCTTCGTCCGGTATCCGCGTGACCGACGGTCAGGAAGTACCGCAGGGCTTCCAGCTCAACGAAGGTTCGCTCAATCCGCATGATATTCTGCGCGTCCTTGATCCGCGTGCGGTGCATGATTATGAGATCAAGGAAGTTCAGAAGGTTTACCGTCAGCAGGGCGTTGATATCAACGATAAGCATATTGAGGTTATCGTTCGCCAGATGATGCGCAAGGTGCGTGTCGAGGATGCGGGTGATGCGGAAGTACTGCCGGGCTCTGTGATGGATCTGCTTGAATTTGAGGATTATAATCAGAAGGTGCAGGATCGCATCGACGCAGGCGAAGAGGGTCTGCGACTGGCGGTGGCTGAGCCGACGCTGATGGGTATTACCAAGGCGTCGCTGGCAACCGACTCGTGGATGTCCGCTGCTTCCTTCCAGGAAACCACACGTGTGCTGACTGATGCTGCAATTAAGGGCAAGGTCGATCCGCTGATGGGCCTGAAGGAAAACGTTATCATCGGTAAGCTGATTCCGGCTGGTTCCGGTGTGACGGAGTACTGCGACGGCCACTATGAGCAGACGGTCGATCTGGATTGATAATCTGCTCACGAAAATAATGGTATAAAAAGCAGGGAACAGGGGAATGCTGTAAGGCGTTCCCCTGTTTTGGCAGCTTCATAAAAATAGGAAATCCGGTTGGGAATTCATGCATTCGATTGCAGTTGGTAAAATTCGTACAAAAATGAAGAAAAACTCCGGAAAAATGCTTGACTTCCACAGGGAAAAGACTTATACTAATGAAGTATGCCGTATAGGAGGGTTAGTATGCTTTCAGAACTTCGCACGGCGCACAAAGTGATTGGCGTGAAACAATCAAAAAAAGCAATTCGAGACGGTAAAGCCGAAGAGGTATTTGTGGCGCTCGATGCTGAAAAACGTGTGGTCGGTCCGGTTTATGAGCTGTGCAGTGAAACAGATACCAAGCTCACGGAAATCACCACTATGACCGAACTTGGAGACGCAGCCGGCATTGATGTTGGCGCGGCAGTAGTTGCGGTTTTGCGCTGAACTGTTTTGTTGAATCGCGCAACAAGCGCTTTTCATAAATATTTTTGAAAGAAGGAGGAAATAAAATGCCAACTTTTAACCAACTCGTCCGTAAGGGTCGCGAGGCAGTCGTTTACAAATCTACGGCGCCGGCTCTGCAGGTAGGCTACAACTCTCAGAAGAAGAAGGCTACCGATCAGTCCGCTCCGCAGAAGCGTGGCGTTTGCACGACGGTTAAAACCATGACGCCGAAGAAGCCGAACTCTGCGCTTCGTAAGGTTGCTCGTGTTAAGCTGACCAACCAGATGGAAGTTTCCGCTTACATCCCGGGCGAAGGTCACAACCTGCAGGAGCACTCGGTTGTAATGGTTCGCGGTGGCCGTGTCAAGGACCTTCCTGGTGTCCGTTACCACATCATCCGCGGCACGCTGGATACCCAGGGTGTAGCGAACCGCCGTCAGGCTCGTTCCAAGTACGGCGCGAAGCGCCCGAAGGCCGGCAAGTAATTTTGCCACCCACAAGGTTTTGCGAGAATTAAAAGTTTTCAGCAAAGCACACTCATGCTTTGTCTGAGGCGTTTTATATCCGATTATTTGATAAACGGGTATTTACCTCGGACAGGCATTACAACGGCTGTCATGAAGGCATGCCGGAGTACCTATGAAATCAAATTATTTTGAAGGAGGGAAGTAAAGTGCCAAGAAGAGGTAATGTCCCCAAGAGAGACGTTCTGCCCGATCCGCTTTATAATTCCAAGCTCGTCACCAAGCTGGTAAACTCTATCATGCTCGACGGCAAGAAGGGCGTATCGCAGAAGGTTGTTTATGGTGCTTTCGATATCGTCCGTGAAAAGACCGGACGTGAACCGCTGGAGGTTTTCACCGAAGCGATGGAGAACATCATGCCGTCGCTGGAAGTTAAGGCGCGCCGTGTAGGCGGTGCTACCTATCAGGTGCCGATGGAAGTGCGTCCGGAGCGTCGTCAGACCCTGGGCCTGCGCTGGATCACCAAGTATGCCCGTGCTCGTTCTGAAAAGACCATGCGCGAGCGTCTGGCCGGCGAGATCATGGATGCCTGCAACAATCTGGGCGGTGCTGTCAAGAAGCGCGAGGATACGCACAAGATGGCGGAAGCAAACAAGGCGTTTGCACACTATCGCTATTAATCTGCGATCCACTGAGCGTTTGAAAGGAGAGCAATATGCCTAGAGAATATTCCCTGGAAAGAACCAGAAATATCGGCATCATGGCGCACATCGACGCCGGTAAGACCACTACCACCGAGCGTATTCTGTATTACACCGGTGTAAACCACAAGATCGGCGATACCCATGACGGTACCGCCACCATGGACTGGATGGAGCAGGAGCAGGAGCGTGGTATTACCATCACCTCTGCTGCTACCACCTGCCACTGGTCGGGCTCCCAGCATCAGTTCCCGGAGCACCGCATCAACATCATCGACACCCCGGGTCACGTTGACTTTACCGTAGAGGTAGAGCGCTCGCTGCGCGTACTGGACGGTTCTGTTACCGTATTCTGTGCAAAGGGTGGCGTTGAGCCGCAGTCTGAAACCGTTTGGCATCAGGCAGACAAGTACAAGGTTCCGCGTATGGCGTTCGTCAACAAGATGGACATCATGGGCGCAGACTTCTTCAACGTTGTCGGCATGATGAAGGATCGCCTCAAGTGTAATGCGGTTCCGGTTCAGCTGCCGATCGGTGTTGAGGATACCTTCAAGGGCATCATCGACCTGATCACCATGCGTGCAGAGGTTTACTACGATGACCTCGGCAAGGATGTTCGTGATGAAGATATCCCGGCTGACATGATGGATCAGGCGAAGGAATATCACGACGCACTGTGGGAAGCAGTTGCAGAGCTGGATGAGGACCTCATGATGAAGTACCTCGAAGGCGAAGAACTGACCATTCCGGAGGTCAAGGCTGCGATCCGTAAGGGTACGATCGCCAACGAGATCGTTCCGGTACTCTGCGGTACGGCTTACCGTAACAAGGGTGTTCAGCCCCTGCTGGATGCGGTTATCGAGTATATGCCGGCTCCGACCGACATTGAGGACATCAAGGGTATCAACCCGAAGACCGAGGAAGAGGATTCTCGTCCGTCTTCCGACGACGCTCCGTTCTCTGCACTCGCATTTAAGATCGCAACTGACCCGTTTGTTGGTCGTTTGACTTTCTTCCGCGTTTACTCTGGTACCATCACCGCAGGTTCCTCGGTGCTCAATGCAACCAAGGATCAGCGTGAGCGTCTGGGTCGTATCCTTCAGATGCACGCAAATCATCGTCAGGATATCGACTGCGTATATTCCGGCGATATTGCTGCGGGCATCGGCTTTAAGAACACCACCACGGGCGATACGCTCTGTGATGAAAAGCATCCGATCATTCTCGAGTCTATGGAGTTCCCGGATCCGGTTATCCGTGTTGCGATCGAGCCCAAGACCAAGGCTGGTCAGGAGAAGATGGGTATTGCG
>NZ_CAWVCU010000017.1:0-36188 GCF_963927765.1 uncultured Agathobaculum sp.
AATATTGTTGAAGCGCTGCTGTAAATCCGGTATAATAAAAGAACAGAAAGGAGCGGTTTGAATGCAAGATTGTCTGTTCTGTAAAATTGTTGCAGGGGAGATCCCCTCTAACAAGGTCTACGAAGACGAAGTGTGCTATGCCTTTTACGACATTGATCCGCAGGCACCAACGCATTTTTTGGTCATCCCCAAGCAGCATATCCAATCCGTGGCTGCAATTGACGCATCGAATAGTGCGATTGTAGCACACTGCTTTGAGGTCATCGCAAAAATCGCGGCGGATATGAAGATGGATAGCTTCCGTGTGGTTTCCAATATTGGAGAGCAGGCGGGGCAGAGCGTATTCCATCTGCACTTTCATGTGCTTTCGGGTCGAGATATGACCTGGCCTCCGGGCTGATGAAAAAAAGAAGTGGCCTTACCGCCACTTCTTTTTTACACTTGACAGGGAAGAAGGAGAAAAAATGCGGGAACGGCCTCTTGTTTTTCTGGTTCCGGCAGCTGCCGCGGCCATATTTTGCGCGGTGTGCTTAGATATTTGTCTAAAACCAAGTTTTGCACTTTTCCTTCTTTCCTTTTCGTTGGCTTTGGCAGGTGCACTGATAGAGCATAAAAAGCTGTTTACACTATGCTGCATGTTGGCAGCTGCGTTTCTCGCATTTACGGGTTTTTCTGCCTATCAAGCTGTTTTTGTGGAACCTATCCGTCTGTTGGCAGGTACCCATGTCGAAATCACGGCGACGGTATTGCAGGATGCAGCGGTGTATGACGACAATCAGCGCGCAGAATTATCTGTAGATGATAACGATGTACTGCCGCGCAGCTTTCGCATGTACTGTTATCTGCCACTAACAGAGACACCGCTTGCTGCTGGAGATCGGATCAAAGTAAATGTTGGGTTTTATCTGCCGGGGAATTCAGAAGGATTTGATCGTGCAGCCTATCAGGCATCGGAAGGCTGTTACATTACCGCTTCATATACGAAAAATGAAAATGATAAGCCCATGTCGTTTACCGTGTTGCAAACCGATAACCGTTCATTCCGGTGGATACCGCAGCGCATTGCACATTTTTGCAAACAAGCGATACAAGATGCCTTGCCGGAGCGAGAGGCTGCTTTACTGACCGGTTTGCTGATTGGAAACACGGATGCGATTTCCGATGCTGATACCATCTCCTTGCGGATTGCGGGACTCAGCCATTTAGTTGCCGTTTCTGGATTACATGTTGGTTTTCTGGTTGCGTTTTGCTATTTAATTTGCGGACGCAAATGGGGGACTTACCTGTCGGTGCCGCTGATTCTTTTGTTTGTGCCAATTGCAGGTGCGTCGCCATCGGTGATCCGCGCTGCGATCATGTATCTGATTGCAGCTGGTGCATTTATCACTCGACGAGAAGCCAACACGCTGAATTCCTTATTTGCTGCGCTTGCTTTACTGCTGGTTCAAAATCCGTATGCAATCGCCGGGTTGAGCTTACAGCTCTCTTTTTCAGCAACGCTGGGATTGGTGCTGCTGGCTGGAAAAATGCAGACAAAGCTGCTGAAGCCGCTTCACAATATGCCAAAGCCTGTTTATAAGCTTCTGTCTGTTCTTGTGAGTGCAATATCCTGTACCGTTTGCGCGACTATTTTTACTGCGCCGATTTTGCTTTCTTCCTTTGGCTATATTTCCATCTTATCCGTTCTCAGCAATTTGATGGTAGTTGGTGTGACTGCGATATGTTTCATTGCAGGATTTCTGCTCTGTCTATTCGCGGCTTTTGTTCCGGTTGTAGTGCCGATACTGTCGGCAATTGTGCAGCCGCCGCTGCGCTATATCTTATGGGTTGCAGAGCGTGTGTCGGATCTTCCTTATGGCATGGTGAATTGGGGCGATAGCTTTGGACTTGCTGCACTCTTTCTCTGCTTTGCGGCAATTCTGCTCTGGCTGATGATAGGGCAGCGTGTCAAATGGAAGGTCATTTTGCCGATTCTTTGTTTGTGTTTGAGCTTGCTCAGCGGCATAAATGCGTATCAATATCAGAGAACGTATCGCGTGACCTATTTACCTTGCGGAACGGGACAGGCTATCCTTGTTTCTGACTCATCGCATGTGACTTTGATCGATTGTGCTGGAGATGGCGGATACCGGGATGCTGCACAGCTTGTACAGGAATGGATGCGCTATCATAACATGGACCATATTGACACACTAATTTTAACGGCAGTGGATCGTGGGCATGCGCGAGATTTGCCGACGTTGCTGCAAACGGTTTCGGTGCATCAGATTTTGATTCCGGACGGATGTAGGCAAACTAAGTACAATACAGATTTGATAGAGCTGTGCAATCAGGTTGGCGCACAAGAAATTGATCAATTCAATGTGTTGGATAACGGTGCTGCTCCAATTACTGTTTTTCCGGTGACGGATGGGAAAATGGGCGTGCAGATTGCCGATGAAATTTTAGTCCTCCACAGTCCAACACAAAAGCAGCTTGCGGCTTTTTTGGAATCGGATTCAATAACGGCACCGGAAATTGTACTTTCTCAAAGCAATATGGAGGATGATGCATTGTTAACACAGGCAGTAGATGCAATGCATGCAGAAAGAATTGTGGTACAGGCTGGATTTGGAGATGTCATGTCGGAGTATCATGATCTTCCTGTGGAAAGTCCATATGTGACCGGAGAAATCGTGAGGAAATTCAGAAAGGAGTGAGGAAATATGCCACAGGAGAAGACAAAATCAAACGGAAAGGCGCAGCTGATTCGTGATTTGAAACAGGGAACCTTTGCTCCTCTTTATGTGATTTCCGGCGAAGAAAGCTATTTAAAGGAATACTATTTACAGCAGCTGCGGGAGAATGTGATTGATCCGACCTTTGCGGATTTCAACCAGATTGAATTGGAAGGAAAGGGACTAACTCCCGAGCAGCTGACCGAAGCGGTGGATAGCTATCCTGCGATGTCGGAAAAAAAGCTGATTATCGTAACCGATTTCGATTTGTTCAAACCGCCAGTCGCGTTCTCCGATGTGTTGCCTGCTTTGCTGGAAGATTTACCGGATTATGTTTGTCTTGTGTTCTACTATGATATTCTGGACGGGAAGCCGGACAAACGAACCAAACTGTATAAGACGCTGCAAAAGGTTACGTGCTTTGCAGAGTTTTCTCACATGGAAGAAAGGGAGCTGGTTGCATGGTTAGAACGGCGTGCACGTGCGCTGGGCTGCGCCATTACACCGGAGGATGCTTCTTATATGATTTTTCTGTGTGGGAATTCGATGACCAATCTGGCAGGGGAGATGGAGAAAGCTTCGGCACATACCACCACCGGAGAAATTAAAAAATATAATATTGACGCGGTCTGTTCTCCTGTGCTGGATGCTGTGGTTTTTGATTTGACTGATGCAATCACAGCAGGAAAATTTGAACGCGCAGTTTCACTGGTGGGTGATTTGATTGCACAGAAAAACAATGAAGTCATGATTTTTACCACCATCACACGCCATATTCAGCGCTTATATGCGGCAAAGCTCTGCGCGGAAGCAAGGGCGGGAGAGAAGCAGTTGATGGACATGATTGGTTCCAAATCGCCGTATTACGCGAAACAGATTCAAAACGCAGCGCGGCGCGTATCGTTAAAATGGCTGCGAAAAGCAGCGTCCTTATGCGCACAAACCGATACGGCACTAAAGGGCAGTGCAGTAGATCGCCAGAAGCAGATAGAATTAACGCTGTTGTCCATGGCGTCTGCGTTGAGGGAGGCCTAATATGATACGAGTTCGTGAAGCCATAGTGGTAGAAGGCCGTTACGATGTCAATACAGTCCGTCAGGTTGTGGATACAGTTGTGCTGGAAAGCGGTGGATTCCGTATTTTTCATAATAAGGATCAGCTTCGTTTGCTGCGAAAAATTGCAGAAACACGCGGTTTGATTGTGTTGACGGACAGCGATGGGGCGGGCTTTGTCATTCGCAATTATATTAAAGGTGCATTGCCGCTCGGTAGTGTGAAGCAAGCCTATATCCCGGATATTGCGGGTAAGGAGCGACGCAAACGGCATGGCTCCAAGGAAGGTAAGCTGGGAGTTGAGGGGATGCGTCCAGCGGTCATTTTAGATGCCTTACGTCGCGCCGGCGCAACTTTTGAGGACGAATCGAAATCATCTGCGCAGCACGAAACGCCTATCAGCAAAGCAGATTTTTTTGCATGGGGGTTATCTGGGCAAAGAGACAGTGTAAATCGTCGCGCCGCTGTCCTGAAAGCGTTGGATTTGCCGGCCCATATGACGGCCAATGCGCTGCTGGAATTTATCAATGCGGTCAGCTCCCGAGCCGAATTGGAAAAGATCATAGATAGAATATCCACGGGGGATTGACAAGTTGCAAAGAGAAGCCTATAATATCAGTGTAAATTAAATAGTTCTGTTTCAGGGCGGAGTGAAAGTCTCCACCGGCAGTATACGGACAGCTTGTCCGATAGTCTGCGAGCCGCAAGGCATGATGGGTGTGAATCCCAACCGACGGTTATAGTCCGGATGAAAGAAACAGGTGTATTTCGGTACGTCTGCGCGCCCTTGGATGATTCCAAGGGCTTTTTGTTACCCATTCAAACAGAACTCCTTGCAAAGGAGAAGATACCTATGACGAAAACCAGCAAAATCACGTATACCGCAGTTTTTGCGGCGATCGCAACCGTTCTCATGTATTTTGAATTTCCGATTCCGTTCATGCCGCCATTCCTCAAGGTTGACTTGTCTGGCGCTGTAGTATTGATCGGCGCATTTATTTTTGGAATCGGTCCGGCCATTACCATGATCGGGATCAAAGATTTGATTCATTTGACGCAAACCCAAACCGCAGGTTCTGGTGAATTGGCTGATTTTTTGATGCTGTCGACACTGGTTATCATTGCCGTACTGATTTACCGCGCACATAAGACCAGAAAAATGGCAGTTGTCGGTTGTTTATGTGGCTCTGTTGCTATGGCAGGCATGGGCATGCTGACGAACTATTTCTTGATTATCCCGTTCTATGTCAATGGAATGGGATGGAATTTGGATGCTATTTTTGATATGTGCCGAGCGGTCAATCCTGCAATTAACGGCATGGCGGCATATCTTTTCTTAGGTATTTTGCCGTTTAACCTGATTAAAGGTGTGATTTTGACCATCATCACTATGGTTGCCTATAAGAAACTGAGTGTTTTCATCAAATCGAAGCAGATCGCAATTCATACACGGCAAAAAGCGAATTAACAACTGAA
This sequence comes from uncultured Agathobaculum sp., assembly GCF_963927765.1. Lineage (NCBI taxonomy): Bacteria > Bacillati > Bacillota > Clostridia > Eubacteriales > Butyricicoccaceae > Agathobaculum > uncultured Agathobaculum sp. The sequence goes on from NZ_CAWVCU010000017.1 coordinate 5,247, forward strand.
AAATGGGGGACATGGACGGGCAAACGTCTATGTCCCTTTGTTAATAGGAGGTCATAATGGATAAGAGAAAGAAATGGATTCATGCATTGTTGCTTTGTGCGGTTGGCATTGGTATCGCCGGTTTACAATGTGGCTTAGTGACACGATACTATACGTTGGAAACAGATAAGATAAAAGAGGAGCAAGGGATGCGTCTTTTAATGTTATCTGATTTACATAGCTGTATTTATGGAGAAAACCAGTGTCAGCTTATGAGCCGGATTATACGCGAACAGCCGGATTGCATCTTTCTATGTGGCGATATCGTAGATGATAAAACACCACGTGATGGTGCGAAACAATTATTGCAGCAAATCACGAAAATCGCACCGTGCTATTATGTTTCGGGAAACCATGAGTTTTGGAGCGGTCAAGCCGATGAGATATTTGATATGATAGAGACATATGGTGTTCAAGTGCTGCGGAATGAACAGGAAATCGTGACCATAAATGATATCAGCTTTACATTATGTGGTGTCGATGATCCTGCTGCAACCGGGACACGACGGGCTGGTTCGTATGGAGAAGCGGAAGCCTATCAGCAGACGTTAGCACAGTTCCAAAGCTTGGGTGCAGAACAATTATGTGTATTGTTGGCGCACCGGCCAGAGTATATTGATGAGTATGCGAAGTATCCATTTGATTTAGTTTTATGCGGCCATGCGCATGGCGGCCAATGGCGTATTCCGTATCTGCTAAATGGTTTGATTGCGCCGAATCAGGGATTGTTTCCGAAGTACGCTGGCGGCCAATATGTCTATGATGGTATGACCGAAATTGTCGGTCGAGGTTTGGCGCGTGACTGGAAACCGCGTATTTTCAATCCACCGGAAATTGTGGTTGTTGATGTAGTTGGAACAGGGAAAGCATAGCACCATAGCACATCTGAAAAATTGAAATATATAATTATACAAAAGAAAAGTTTTGTATAATTGAGGGTGGAAAAATTGAACGCAAGCTATTGCAACAGCCGGATACGCTGGTTCATCCAACGCATCCGGCTGTTGCTTATTTCCATGTCACTTCAATTGGATTTTGATCCACTAACCGCACGATTTCATTCGAATTATAGCTATCCGTAAGCACATTACGCAAACTGCTTTGGTATTGTGCCAAAAATACCAATCCGGTGTTATCAAAAATTACCGTATTAAAGCATGGCGCATACCTGAATCCTGTGGTTTGGTCGATATTTTCATAGGCAACGGCTAATTTCCCATTATTATAGGCAATTGCATTGCTATCCCTGTGCCACGACAGATATTCTAAATTCAACGTGTTTGGCGTCTGCATATCAATACGGAATGTACCATCGCCATTGGGCAGCAACACCGTCGCGGTTTGGTCAATAACAGTGACGATAAAATCATCATTTTCTAACAGATTGTACCACGCACCATCATCCGTCTGTGTTGATTGAATTTTCAGACGCTGTATTTGTTGCATGGTATCCATTTCTATAATTGTTAAAAAATAGTCATTCTTGTGCCGCGTATACAACAGCAACGTTCCATCGTCTTCCCACTGGCTTAATTGTAGAAATTCCTCTGTGGTGTCAATTGGAAATACCATTCTCAGGCTGTCCAGATGCAAGCATCCATTTTCTGCAATTTCTATTCCTCCACCCTTGAGGGTCTTTACGACACCTGCCGCATAGTCCAACGCATATATGCCATATCCTCCCGGAATCAGGCTGGTATCTACCGTGTTCCCTTTTAAAGTGTGGTTATTAAATGTGAAGTAGCAGGTTTGTGGTGTAACAACACTTTGCGTATCCAGATAGAATTGATCCCCTTCTTCATTGCCAGAGCTGCTGGTAGCGAGAGATCCGTCGCGACTTTTTGTCAGCGAAATGGTAATCCGTTCCGTTGGCAGGACAGGAATGCGAAAAAATTCCTGTAACTTATTCCACATCGCAAGGCTGTCACTCTGACTAGGACCATACGTCCAAATGCCAAAATCGTGATTGATTCCTTCTAAACTAATAAAACCTTCCAGTGGATAATATTCGCAATAATCTGCAACCATGATGGTTTTTTCTACTTCTTTATCGGTAGCTGCGCTGTCATACAACTCCTGATAAACACGCTCTAATCCAGTTTGCCGATACTTTGGCGTATCCAGAAAATTGCTGCCGCTGGATTGAACAGCTGAATAAATCTCAACGCCTTGATGGGACTGGTCATATGACTGCTCTTGTTCGGTGTTGAAAAAATGGTACTCTGTTTGTGTATGCGGTGCACCAGCTTGCAGTTTTATCGTGCTGTCCCAGAAAAGGTGATTGCCATAGGTTGCGTGTGTCTGCATGGACAGCCCATCCGCAACCGCTGGATCGCCTAAAAGTATGGTCTGGGTAAATCGCACTTGATCGTGCGCAGCATACACTGTTTGAGCACACCAACCGACTGCTGCGACTCCGAATACTAACAGTGCAGCAATAAACCCCAATGCTTTGCGCATGCACTACCCCTCCCCGCCCGTGATATCATCCAGCGCGCGGCTGACACGGTCGGCACTGTAGTGGTAGGTCTGTTTGATGTATGTCATCAAACTAGTACCATTGTCCTCGAGTTCCGAGGCCGCTACATCGCCAACAATTTGTCCTTGGCGAATCAGTACCGCGCGGCTGATAAAGTTAGAGACTTCCTCAATCAGATGCGTGGACAAGATAATGGTTTCATGTGGTTCAAGAATACCAAATAATACTTTATAAAAGTCTTCGCGGTTAAATACGTCATTTCCTGCGAATGGCTCATCCATCAGAATATAATCTGCACCTTGACACAGTGCAAGGATTACCTCAAACTGATTTTTTTGCCCAGTCGAAAAGCCGTGCAATGCTTTATGCATAGGAAGCTCAAAAAAATCCATCAGTCCGGCAAAACGCTTATCAATGAATCGAGGAAAATGCTCCTTATAGAACTGTCGATGCGCTTCTGCTGAAAGGTTCGGGAAAAAAGAGTGCTCGCTTGTTGCAAATGACAATCGTTCGATATTGTTATGCGTGATCGGCGCCCCGTCCAGTGTAATAGCACCGTCATAACGTAAAAATCCAAGGATACATTTCATAAGTGTTGTTTTGCCTGCACCGTTTTCACCGAACAGGCCGACAATCTCACCCGGGCCAAACGACAAATCAACCTGCTGCAATGCTTGTTTTCCGCGCAGGCGTTGACTCAATGAATAGCTTTTGCTCACGTTCTTGATTTCCAGCATCACAAATCCCCCTCCCTACCATGTCGGCAAGCATTGTGCCGGTGTGACAATATAGTACGCTGTCAAAAACAGCAGTTTTAATAGAAATGCTGTGAGCAAGCTGATGAGTGCACCGATCAGCGGCAGTGTAAAATCACGTCGCATCAGCTCCCAGCGCTGCGGCAGGCGGCGCATCAAATAGATACTTTTGCTTCCCATGTAGTAACTCAAATGATGAGATACGGCTGCGAATAGTGAACAGAGCGCCACAATGTAAAAAAGCGATAGTGATTGCCCCAGCAGGATATCAAAAGGCAGCATCATAGCATCGGATCGCAGCACGCGATCGCCACCGACCCGATCAAACAAAAAGTCATATGCGCTACGCAGACTGACGCCATAAATCAGCACGGCAATGCACGTCGCCGCAGCTAGTCCAAGCCCCAATCGCCTGGCTTCTTCTTTGATCTGGGTGCCCGGTGGCGCGAATCTGGAAAGGTTAATCGTTTTCATCGCTCGTTACCTCCTCCGCATTGAACCACACATCCCACAATGAGTAAAGAATCACAGCCAAATGAAACAAGCACAACATTACGTCTGATGCTAGACTACCAAGCGGTCGTACGAAGTAAAACAGCATAGCAACAATCGTCATGGAAAGCGGTGCATTGTTGCGTATATTTCTTCCATAGCGTTTTCGTACCACTGCTCCAGCCGTTACAAAAGCAAGTGAAGCAAATGCAAAGAATAGATAGAACCATCGGCTGACTGATTCAAGCGGTAATATGCTGTGTAAAAACTCATTTCGGTAAAATGCAAGAAACAAAGCCTGATTTGACAGTCCGGATGCAATCTCCTGTGCGAGATAATATCGACACAGAGCGGTAAGTACAACAATTTCTGCCATCCATAGGATCACAAAACATAAAAAGCAGAAAAAGACATGCCACAGGAAAACTGTGCGTTCTGTAATGCGCAGACGGCGCAATGTATAGCCGCCGCTGTTCATACGGTACAAAAACGCAACTAAGAAAATGGTTTCACCAATAAATCCCCATTTGAAATAATCAGGCTGCATCACAGTTTCTAAAGCGGCTGCACCACGCTGTAACTCCCATAGGAACAGTCCGGTTTGGATACCGGCCACAAGTATGACTGTGCAGAGTAGCGGTGTAATGGAACTGCGTATATACAGCATTAGCACAGAAAGATGTTTTTTCCCCATATGTTCATCCTCCCCTCAATCCCAATAGTGTTCTATCAAGCGAAATGCCTCTGACTGAGACAGCCCCATCTGCTTCATCGATTGCACTACACTTTTCACATCACTTTCCAACAGCTCTGCGCGAATTTGCGCGATTTTATCTGTATCAAGTACCATATAGCTTTTGGCACCAGTATGGGAGCAGATCAGTTGTTCTTCTTCCAGCTGCCGATATGCCTTTTGCACTGTATTCGGATTCACTCCCAATAGCGCGCTTAACGTGCGGCGTGACGGCAGTTCATCACCATCATGATATTCTCCGGCAACAATGCCACGTTTAAGATACAGAAGGATTTGCTGATAAATTGGTATTCCCTCTTCCATATGAAAACCATTAAATGAAATCAACCAAGATCAGCCTACCTTCCTCTAAACTGTATCATATATATAATACACTTTCTGTAACTGTATTATATCTATGATACGGTTTTGCGTCAATAGACTGAAGCCGAGATTCTTCCCGAAACACATAGAAAAACACCTGACAGAATTGTTGATTCTGTCAGGTGTTTTGGTCTTGATCCAAGTATTCAATCACATGTGCCACTGCATCGTGGTCATTATCTCGAACCCGGATAGTAGCATGCTGTAAAATATCCGGCACGGCATTTTCCGGCACAAATGCAATTGCCGCTTTTTGCAGCATGGACAAGTCGTTGTCACTATCTCCTATTGCATAGATATTATTGGGTAACACCATGCAGTCGGCCGCAATTTGCATCATAGCTGATCCTTTGCCAATCCCCTGCCGTGTGATTTCACAAAATGTTGACATGGTGCAAACGGTGCTGAATGTATCTGCGGATGGTGCAAGAAACGTGCGCACAGCTGCGACGTCTGACGCAGGGCCGGTGAAATTGATTTGGCACCAGTCAGCTGGATTGGGTAATTCGCTGGGAGAAACACAAGTATACTTTAAGTGTAGTACGCGCATGTGATGTTCGGTTTCCGCACTCATGCGACAAACAAAGATCTGATCCGGCAGAAACACTTCACAGCCAATTTGAGGAAATGCAGAAAGAACCTGCTCTATCAAAATTGGTGTTTGCTCCGGCATTCCAGCGCAATGCAGCACTTTACTTTGTGCATTCAATATAAGTGAGCCGTTCAGTAAGCAATATGGCGCGTTGATCGGCAGCAAGTCAATATAATCGGTTACTGCTGCATAAGCACGTCCAGTTGCCAGCGAAAAAAGTCCGCCTTGTTCAGTGAAATAACGCAGTGCCTGTATATTTGCCTCCGAAATTTGACGTTCGCTGTCCAGCAAGGTGCCGTCCATATCGCATGCAAGCAGCATGCCATCAAATTTTTTCATGTCATCTTCTCCAGCTTTGCAAGAATTTGAGCAAAATAGGTTGGCAACGGTGCGGCAAACTGCATGGTCTGCTGTGTAGTCGGGTGACAAAGCGTTAGCTTTGCAGCGTGGAGACATTGGCCACCAATGTCAGAAAACCGATCTTTTTTTAAGCCGTAGACAGGATCTCCAATAATCGGATGCCCGATAGATGCCATGTGAACACGAATCTGATGGGTGCGACCGGTTTCCAGCTGAAATGCCATATGGGTATATCCATGAAACCGCTTGAGTACAGTGTAATGGGTAATCGCTTCGCGCCCCCCCTCCATAATCGCCATTTTCTTGCGATCGGTTTTGTGACGTGCAATCGGTTTGTCGATTGTGCCGGAATCCTCACGCGGACTGCCTACGACGATTGCTTCATAACCGCGAAAAGCGGTGTGCGCCGCAATTTGCGCTGCAAGGCTTTGATGTGCCGTGTCATTTTTTGCAACCACCAATAGACCGCTGGTATCTTTGTCAATACGGTGCACAATACCGGGACGATGCTCACCGTTGATGCCGGATAAGCTATCTCCGCAATGGTACATCAGCGCATTGACAAGTGTGCAGGACCAGTTGCCCGGCGCGGGATGGACAACCATGCCGCGCGGCTTGTTGATGACAATGATATCGATATCCTCATAGACAATATCTAACGGGATATTTTCTGGAATGATATCCACCTCACGCAATTCGGGTAACTGTACGGTGATCGTTTCGCCGCCGAGCAGTTTATAGTTCTTTTTCAGTGGTTGCCCATTACATAAAACCGCTTTTTCCAGCAACAAGTTCTGTGCAGCAGAACGAGTCAATCCCTCAATCTGGGTCGAGAGCCAGCTATCAATGCGTGCTCCAGCCTGCATGTCAGGTACAACCAAAACCATATCACTCATTGGTGTCACGCTCCGAGGCGGTGTTGTGGGAAGTGCCAGCTTGCTCCTCATCTTTGTGCAGGAACAGAAAATATATGACAAACAGCAGCGCGCCAACACAGATGAAAATATCCGCAACATTAAATACCGGAAAATGAATCAGCCGAAAGTCAAATAAGTCGACTACAAATCCTCGCATGACACGGTCGATTGCATTGCCGATCGCGCCCGCACCTACCAAAACCAAGGACCAGCGTCCCAGTGCGCTTTGCATCCAGCCCTTATATAGTGCAACTTCAATGACAATGGAAATCACAACCGCCAGCGTTACAAAAATCCAACGGGAATCAAACTGCGCAAACATACTGAACGCTGCACCACGATTTTCGACATAGGTTAAATGAAACACATTTTCAATCAAAGGGATGGTTTGCTGCGCCTGCAAACTGGTAAATGCCCAGTATTTCACTGCTTGATCGAGTGCGATCATAATGAACGCGAAAACTATATACAGCATCTTACGAACTCCTCATCGCTTAAAAAGGGGGAACAGAACGAGCATTCTGTTCCCCTTTTTGATTTTATTATCCTACCACTTTGGCACAGCGTGCGCACAAAGCAGGATGCTTTGCATCGGTACCAACCGACTTGGATTGCTTCCAGCAACGCAGGCATTTCTCCCCTGCTGCACGGGCAACTGCAATCGTCAGACCCGGCAGATTTTCGCTTGCCATGCCTTCTCCAGTGCCTTCTGCAACCGAAAGCTCAGAGACAATGCAGAGATCAGCCAAATCCTGACCGCAGCCGTTCAGGAAAGCAGCAAGTTCTGCATCGGCGTAAACCGTCACACAGGCCTCTAGCGGCTTGCCAATCGTCTTGGCATTGCGGGCACCTTCCAACGCCTTGTTGACGTCATCACGGAAAGCAGTGAGCTTGGCCCACTTTTGGGCATCCGCGTCGCTAAACGACAGCGCATCATCTGCCGCAGGCATCTCATTATACGCCACGTTGCGCACATCATCCTCTGTGGTATGCGGCATAGACTGCCAGATTTCATCTGCTGTGAAGCAGAGAATCGGAGAAAGCATGCGCACCAGTGCGCTGAGGATGTGATACATAGCAGTCTGAGCGGAACGACGGCTCAAACCCGCCGTGTCATCACAGTATAGGCGATCCTTGATAACATCCAGATAGAAATTTGACATATCAACGACACAGAAGTTGTGAATCGCATGGAACACCGTATGGAACTCATAGGAATCATAGCCTTCGCGAACCTTTGCAACCAGCTCATTCAGGCGCATCAAAGCCCACTTATCCAGTTCCGGCAGTTCTGCATATGCAACCATATCTGTCTTGGGATCAAAATCAAACAGATTGCCCAGAATATAGCGTGCCGTGTTGCGAATCTTCAGATAATTCTGCGACAGATGCTTGAGCATGTCCTTGGAAATACGCATATCCTGACGATAGTCGGAGGACGCAACCCAAAGGCGCATAACATCCGCGCCATACTGGTTCAGAATATCGTCTGGCGCAATACCGTTGCCGAGCGACTTAGACATCTTCTGGCGCTCTTCATCCACGATCATACCATGGGTAATGACCGTCTTATACGGCGCCTTACCCTGTGTGGCAATCGAGGTCAGCATAGAGGACTGGAACCAGCCGCGATACTGGTCGTTGCCTTCCAGATAAACGTCAACAGGCGTGGTCTGCTGCTCGCGATTTTCAATGACAGCACGCCAAGAAGAACCAGAGTCGAACCAAACATCCATGGTGTCGGTTTCTTTATCGAAATCACTGCAGCCGCATTCACACTTGATATCAGCCGGCAGAATTTCGGACGGCTCCATATCAAACCAAGCATTCGAGCCCTTTTCACGGAACAGGTCGGCAACAATCTTGATTGTCTGTTCGTTCACCAGCGGCTTACCGCACTTCTTGCAGGTGAAAATCGGAATCGGAACGCCCCAAACGCGCTGACGGGAGATACACCAGTCCGAACGCTCACGGATCATCGAGGTCATGCGCTCTTCGCCCCAGCCGGGAATCCACTGGATGTTTTCACAAGCCTTAACAGCGTCATCCTTCAGCGCGTCCACTGAACAGAACCACTGCTCAGTTGTACGGAAGATGATCGGGTTTTTGCAGCGCCAGCAGTGCGGATAGCTGTGCACAATCTCTTCGATCGCGAGCAATGCGCCTTCAGCTTTCAGATCTTCCAGGATGATCGGTGTGGTCTTTTCATAGTACATATTCGCGTACTTGCCAGCTTCTGCGGTTGTCATGCCCTTGCCATCAACCGGAACGATGATCGGAATATCATATTTCTGGCAAACGATAAAGTCGTCAGCACCAAAGCCCGGCGCTGTATGAACACAGCCGGTACCGGCATCCAGTGTAACATGATCGCCGCAGATGACAACACTTTCACGATCCATGATCGGGTGCTTGGTGCGCATGAGCTCAAGGTCCGAACCCAGCAATGTACCGAGCACTTCCCACGAGTCAATCTTAGATGCCTGCATCACAGACTCTACTAATTCTTTAGCAAGCACATAAATCTCGCCGGAGGGAACCTTGACCAAATCATATTCATAGACGGGATTGACCGAAATGGCGAGGTTGCCCGGAAGTGTCCAAGTCGTCGTGGTCCAGATGACAAAGTAAACATTGTCCAAGCTGCTAGTAATGGCAGCAATCTTGCCGCCCCTATCATCCGTCACATGGAACTTGACATAAATCGAAGAGCACGGCTCGTCCTGATACTCGATCTCAGCCTCTGCCAGAGCAGTCTCGTCATGCGGGCACCAATAAACCGGCTTCATGCCCTTGTAGATATAGCCCTTCTTTGCCATTTCGCCAAAAATCTCAATCTGAGTGGCTTCATAATCATGGGTCAAGGTTAAATACGGACGCTCCCAGTCACCAATGACACCAAGGCGCTTGAACTGCGTGCGCTGTGTGTTGACGTGATCGTGCGCAAACTCTTCACACTTCGAACGGAATTCCGCAGTGGAGACCTTATCACGATCCATGCCGTAGGCCTTGATCGCCTGACGTTCAATCGGCAGGCCGTGCGTATCCCAGCCGGGAATATACGGCGCCTGATAGCCCATCATATTGCGGGAGCGCACAATAAAATCCTTCAGAATCTTATTGAGTGCATGTCCCATATGCAGGTTGCCATTCGCATACGGAGGGCCATCGTGCAGAACGAAAAGCGGCTTGCCTTCGTTCTTCTTCATCAATTCGTGATACAGGTCGTCCTTTTCCCAATTCTCCAGAAAGCCCGGTTCGCGCTTGGGCAGGCCTGCACGCATCGGAAATTCAGTTTTTGGTAGATTGATCGTGTTATTGTAATCCTGCTGCATGGTGCAGTGTTCAGTCCTTTCGATTGTTACTTTACTTCCTTGGGGTCATAGTCGGCACCAAATTTTAATTCGCCAAAGTCAAATTTGCGTGTAGCATCCTCGATGGGAGCATCTGCCTGTTCCTCTTGTGGCTCAGGCTGGGCAGGAGTCTGCTGCTGCACCGGAGCTTTCGACGGTGTGGGCTGTACTGCTGGTTCCTGTTGCTGGCCAACCAATTTTTCCGCTTTGGCCAGTTCTACCAAAGCCTTGGCCTGTGCCTGATACGCTGCAGAAATGCGTGCAACAAATTCCAGTGTGCTCTTTTTTGCGGCTTCAAGCTTCTGCTCTTCCAGCGTAATTTCATCACGTGTATTTTTGACTTTGTTTTCCGTTTCATCTTTTGCGGCTGTGACAATATCCTGCGCCTCTTGTTTGGCCTTGTCGATGGTGTCCTGCGCAATCGTCTGTGCGCTCATTAGAGCCCGCCGCATGCCGTCTTCCACGCCGCGGTATTCCTCGATTTTATCAACCAGAACCTTCATTTTTGCTTTCAATGCAGCATTTTCCTTCTGCATTGCAGCAAACTCTTCTGCAACACGCTCCAAAAAAGTGTCGACCGATTTCATATCGTATCCGCCGAAAACCGCTTTTTCAAAGCCGATTTCCTGAATTTCCTGCACCGTCATATGTTATTCCTCCGTTTTTTATCTCTTGTCGCTTACGGGAAAATGGTCGGGCACCGCCCGACCACCGATACGCCGTATTTTCGACAGGCTTAAAGCATGTATAACACTTGCTCCAATGCAATCAGAACAAAGAACGCCAGCAAAAACGCCAAGTCAAACGGACTGCCTCGCAGCGCATCAATACGGCTGAGTAAACTGCGGAACGGTTGGATAAGTGGTTCTGTCACAAGACATAAAAATTCATATATCTGTGAACTGCCGCCTTGCGCAAACCAGCTCATGATGGCTCGTGCAAAAAAAAGAAATTGCAAAATCCGCAGCAGGCTGGCTACTATATAAATTATAATTGTGTTCACGGCACCATAACCTTAAAAATACATACCGCTGCTTTCCAGTTCGTCAATCAAGTCCCCCATAATGTCAACATTATAAGGGGTAATGATGTATGTGCTGTTTGCAACCTTTTTGATTTTACCTTCGTTGGCATATGCTACACCGCTGAGAAAATCCACAAGACGCCGCGCAATATCCTTATTGGTCTGCTCCAGATTCAGTACGACTGTACGCTTATCTTTTAAATGATCGGCAATTTCAGCTGCATTCTCGAAGCGATCCGGCTTGACCAACACCACGGCGAGCTGCGTTGTTGTGTTGATGTTGACCACTTTATTTCCACGGCGGGGCGAAGACGCTTCCGTTGATGCACTATCATAAGACCGGCCATAGGATCTTTCGTACGACCGCTCATAGGATGACGGCGCACTACTTTTCACCGGCTCTTCATTGCGCTGGCGGGGCAGTTCTTCTTCGTATTCGTCTTCGACATCCTCGCCTTTAACCCAATCGATAAAGCCTTTGATCGAACCCATGCAAAGTTCCTCCTTATGTTTTAGGGCGAAACGATCTGATACGGACGCGCACCAAAAATCGCTGTGCCGATGCGAACCATGTTTGCACCGCACTCAATCGCCGTTTCGAAATCATTCGTCATTCCCATAGACAAATAATCCATATTTACATTATCGTATTTTTTCGTCAAAATGTCAACAAATACTTGTTGCATTTCGTGAAAGTAGCTTGAATTTTTCGATATTTCATCCGCAATCGGCGGAATTGCCATTAAACCGCGAATATGCAGCGATTTTTGTTCACTTAATCTGGAAATCGCTTCATCCAACTCCTCAATCAGCAGACCACTCTTGGCTGCTTCCCTACCGATATTTACCTCCAAAAGGATATCCTGACATATACCGTGCTTGGCTGCGGCCTTAGCAATGGCTTCTCCCAAATGGACAGAGCCAACCGATTGAATCAAAGATACCTTGCCTATCAGATATTTGACTTTATTGGTTTGAAGGGTGCCGATGTATTGCAGATCTGCCCCATCATACGCATGTTGCTCATATTTTTCCAGCAATTCCTGTACACGGTTTTCGCCGCATACCTTGATTCCGGCAGAAATAGCCGCACGCACTCGTTCTGCATCATTCATTTTTGATGCAGCAACCAAAATAATGTCCTCTGGATTTTTCCCTGCACGTTGTGCAGCCTGCGCGACACGCTCCAGCACTGCTGCAATACGATTTTTGAGCTCTCTGCTTTCCTGTTCCGTCATGTCTTCACCACCATATTATTTTGCAAATTTTTTCCGCTAACAATAATTTGATCTTGCTCTACCAGCATGTCCGAATTGGTCGCGCTTTGTTCAACCACGTAATAATCATCAGCTTCATATAGTTTATTGATGATTTTAAACTTTTGGAAGCTGCCGCTGAGAATGAATACGCCGTCTTGCTTTTGGGTTTTGCCATCACTGGTAGTCGTTTCCTGTACATAAACCGCTTCTTTTGGAACTTTCAATCCGGTATAGGTTGAAATGATGATTTCAATCGGTTGTTGACGCATGGAGACCATTTCACTGTTGAATTCCGTACCGGCTAAAACGATTAACGCCGTTTCGCTGGTGCGGTCTTTTACAATGGAATAGACCGAAACAGGGGTCTCTAGAGAAGCCTGGGTGAAATTGACACGAAGACTTTGCCTTACTGAAAAGCGGTCTGCATCTTCTTGGGAGATCTCAGCAACCAGATACCACGTGAATCCTTGAATCATTTTTCCCCATGTCTGATCACTGACGATGGGCTTTGTCTCGGTTAATTCATGGAACCGATTTATCGTGAGGTCGTCCAATTCATCCAGTGTAAGTATTTCTTCGTAGCCATCTACAACTTCGGAAAAATAACCGGTTGCAGGCGCTGTCAGCTGTGTAGTGTGGCCGGATAACTGTGCGTTTAAGCTGTCTCGTTCCGTGACCAAAGCGTCGCGCTCGGCTGTAATGGCTGCCGTATCCACATTGTCGGCTTCGCGACGCAGTGCCAGTGTGCGGAGAGATTGGGCAGAAGAGTTCAAAGCAGAGCCAGAGCCATTTTTGGTCTGCGCGGCCATTTGCTGCATGGACAAAATAATCATCTGGTCCAGCTTGGAAGCATCGGAACCGTCTGTTGCAGACTGCAAAGCTGTGTCGAGTAAATCAATGCGGTTTTCCAATGGATCAAGCTGTTGGCTCAGCGCGAGTGCGTCTGCATCAGAATAAACGATGGCAAGCGGCGCACTTTGCTGCACGCGCTCACCGCTGTATACGATGTGTTTGACAGATCCCCCTGTACTGCCGCTAACAGGGATTTCATCACGAAAGAACCATCCTTGCGCGGTGATACTGTCATTGACTGTGACCCGAACCGCAGGTGTGGTCTCAATGCCGACAGAAAAAGCGCTGATGATTTTCTGTCCAAGATATATAAGTATTACAACAGCAATCAACAGAAGAATAATTCTGCTGTTTATGCCGCTTCTTGTATGCTTTTGCTTTTTGCCTGTTTGTTGCTGCATAAGGAACCTCGTATCTTATCATTCCGCTGCACGCTCCTCTCTGGGTGCATGCAGATCAACACGATTCTGCGGGATCAGGGTGGAAATAGCATGTTTATAGATCATTTGCTGCTTTCCGTCGCTATCCAATATCACAACAAAATTATCATATCCACGGATGGTTCCGCGCATCTGAAATCCATTTGTCAAAAAAACAGTGGTATTGATTCCTTGCTGGCGCAATGCGCACAGCATCCGGTCCTGCAAATTGATTTCGTTTCGCACAATGATTCCTCCAATATTTTACAATTTATGGTATCATTGTACACTTTGGTTTCGTAGATATTCTGTCGCTTCCTGTAAAACGTATGAGAAGTCCTCAGCTCTATTATAATAAATCCAATGGATGCTGTCATCCCTTTTTAACCATGTTAACTGTCTTTTTGCATAATTTCGACTGCGTTGTTTGAGTAATTCCACACAAGAATGCAAAGAATCCTTGTCTTGTAAGTAGCCCAGCAGTTCTTTATAGCCAATCGCTTGCGCTGCAGTTCCTGTGAGTTCGCCTTTTGAAAGGAGGCGCTGTGTTTCCTCCAGCAAACCGTCAGACAGCATTTGATCGACGCGTTGGTCAATGCGGTCATACAGTGTTTGTCGCTCTGCCGGGCATACGCCGATTTTTATGGCGGTATATTTGGGGATTGAGCGCTTATGCTGACGGTTAAATTCCCCTATCGTCATACCTGTCTGCTCATATACTTCTAAGGCACGAATGACGCGCTTAAGATTATTGGGGTGCAGCCGCTGTGCGCTTTCTGGATCAACCATTGCCAGACGTGCATGCACCGACAGATTGCCTTGTGTTTCCGCCATGTGCTGATATTTGTGTCGCACGGTCAAATCTGTTTCATCACCAGAAAACGTACTGCATTCGATCAATGCATCCATGTACAGACCGGTTCCGCCGACTACAATTGGCATCATGTCGCGCGATAGAATGTCCTGTGCTGCGGCATCAGCCAATTCTACATATCGCGCAACGGAAAACGGTTCGTTGGGTTCGCAGATGTCCAACAAATGATGTGGGATCCCCTGTCGTTCTTCCATGGTCGGCTTTGCGGTGCCAATGTCCATACCGCGATAGATCTGCATGGAATCCGCTGAGATAATTTCTGTATGCAATTGTTTTGCCAATGCAACCGACAACGCGGTTTTTCCGCTTGCAGTCGGCCCGCAAATGCAGATCAAACGGTTTTGCATTCTGAACTCCTTATTGATTGACACGCTTGAACAGTTTATCTAATTCATATTTGGTCAGCCTGACAGTTGTCGGTCTGCCGTGTGGACAGGACTGTACATCATTATCGGCCAGTACGCGGTCGCATAGAGCCTGCAATTCTGTCCTCGACGATGCCTTCCCTGCTTTGATTGCCGCTTTGCATGCGACCGTATGAATCAGGTCATCCAATCGGTCTGGAACCGCGGTGCGGCTGTGCATCAGCTTTTCTGCCAACTCGCCAATCACGCTGGGCACATCCGCACTATCCAGATATGCCGGTACGCTGCGCACAGCGAAGCTGTTTTCGCCAAAGCTGTCGATCGCAAAACCAGCTTGTCGAATTTCTTCTAGACCGGATTGAACGGCAGATGCTTCCTCACCGGTTAATTCTACGATAACCGGTGTCAACAACTCCTGCTGTGGGATTTCGGTTTCCTGCCGAAGCTGATTGAACAATAATCGCTCGTGCGCGGCATGCTTGTCAATCAGGATCAAACCATCCCGGTCTTCGGCGATCAGATAGGTCTGAAAACATTCTCCGATCACACGCGCACCGCTGTCAAGCGGTTCCAAGCTTTGTGCAGTACTTGGTTGTGCGTCGGTTCCCCTTTTGGTGACAGGCTCGGATGGCGTCTGCACGATTGGGGCTGGCTTATGCTCAGGCATCGGCTCGTCTATGCGATGATGGAACGCTAGATCACTGCGATTCTCTTGTATAATGCGTGGTGCTGCGGCATAGGTCCCCGAGAAGGATGGCTTTTTCGCACGGGGCGGCACAGCAACTAGAAAATCTTCCAGTTCCGGTGGCTCCGGCATTTTTGCGGTTGACGAAACGGGTGTTGCAGGTTTAGAGACAGCAAAACGCTGCTGCGTATAAACTGGAATGCTTTCTTTCGGTTTTTCTTCGACGGTTTTTTTCTCTTGATGTGTCAAATACGGCATATTGTCATTGGCCGCAATCGCATTTTTACAAGCGACGTAAACTGCTTCAAACACGGGCTTCTCTTGCGAGAATTTGACTTCGGTTTTTGCTGGGTGCACATTGACATCCACTGCGGCGAGCGGCAGTTCAAGAAATACTGCACCAGATGGATATTTGCCAGTAATCATTGCATTGCGGTATGCCTCTTCAAGCGCTGCCTGCATGAGTCTGCTTTTCACATATCGACCATTGACAAAAAAGTGCTGCATCGAGCGATTGGGGCGTCCAGCATGCGGCTTGACAATGTATCCATAAGCCGTCATTCCGTTGCGCTCGCAACGTGGCACCTCAATCATGTTTGCGGTCATTTCTTTTCCAAACACAGCAAATACCGGCGCCATCAGTTTTCCCTTTCCGTCAGTAGAAAACACCTGCTTGCCGTCACGGATCAAGCAAAAAGCAATTTCCGGATGGGATAATGCAGCATGCTGCACGACACTGAGGATATACCCTGCTTCGGTAAAATCCTTCTTCAGAAATTTCATGCGTGCAGGCGTGTTATAGAACAAATCACGCACCACGATCGTGGTGCCCTCCGGACAGCCTGCCTCCTCCTGTGTCTGGATTTCACCGGCCTCGAGGTGTAAATGCAGTCCAGCAATCGCACCCTTCTGCCGTGTGAACAAATCAATTCGGGTCACCGATGCAATGGCAGCTAACGCTTCACCGCGGAAGCCCAGCGTGCCGATAGCGGTCAAATCTGCCTCGGTGCGGAGCTTGCTGGTTGCATGGCGGCGGAATGCGATCGGTGCATCCTCTGCGGACATGCCACATCCATTGTCAGCAATGCGCAGATAGCTGATCCCGCCGTTTTCAATCTCAATCGTGACGCGGGTCGAGCCTGCATCAATCGCGTTTTCAATCAGCTCTTTGGCCACGGAAGCGGGTCGCTCAACGACTTCGCCCGCCGCGATCAGATCGGCTAGATGCGGGGATAATTCGTGAATGATTGCCATGTTGGGTCCTTTCCACTTAGGATTCTCAATAAAATGCGTGACCGCAGTTCGGACAGCGGTGTGTACCGAGCGCGGACTGTTTGCCACATTCGGGGCAAGTAACTTTGGACTGCGTCACATGACGGTCCTCGTCGGTAGGCTGAAACAGCTCAATTCGGCCGCACTGCGGGCAGGACATGATCATCACGTCAAGCCCACCGGATAGGAGATTTGGCAGGTCGCCAAAAATCCAACTGGTCTTGCCGAGTTGGATCGTACTGCAAACAATTCGTTCCAATGGTACACCGCAACACAGGCATTTTCGTTCAGCCATCAAGTCGCCTCCATTAATCTAGAGCATTTTTTTCAGTTCATATAAGGCATTAAGTGCCTCAATCGGTGTCATGGTATCCACTTGCAGAGCACGCAGCCGTTGTGCGACCGCGCTATCAGTCAGTGCTTCCATCGTGACCTGCGGACCTTCATCCTCAGTCACTTCATGCAATTCTGGTTTTGACATGGTTGCTTCCAGATCTGCCAGCACAGCTTTTGCTCGTTTGATAACCGCATTAGGAATGCCTGCCAGCTTAGCAACTTCAATACCGTAACTGTCATCTGCTCCACCGCGTACGATCTTGCGCAGGAATGTAATATCATCACCGCGTTTTTTCACCGCGATATTATAGTTTTTTACGCCATTGACCATATCCTCCAGCACGGTAAGCTCATGATAATGAGTAGCAAATAACGCCCGCGCTCCAACCTTGCGCTTATCCGCAACGTATTCGATCACAGCGCGGGCAATTGACATACCGTCATAAGTAGAAGTGCCGCGACCGATTTCATCGAGAATCAACAGGCTGGACTTGGTTGCGTGCTTGAGAATATCAGCAACCTCGCTCATTTCCACCATAAAGGTGGATTGTCCGCTTGCCAGATCATCGGATGCGCCTACCCGAGTAAACACGCGGTCAGCCACGCCGATGTGAGCGGAGGATGCAGGAACAAATGAGCCAATCTGCGCCATAATGGTAATGAGCGCTACTTGCCGCATGTAAGTCGATTTGCCCGCCATGTTTGGGCCGGTGATGATTGCTACGCGATTTTCACTGCCGTCCAATACCGTATCATTCGGGATAAACAGGCTGTCCGCCAGCATTTTTTCCACCACCGGATGACGGCCGTCGTGAATCTCGATGCGGTCGGAAAAATCCACCACCGGGCAAACATAGTTATTATCGCAGGCCACTTCAGCCAGAGCGCATAGCACATCAAGTGCGGCAACGGCTTGCGCGGTTTTCTGGACGCGATGCACTTGTTCGGCAATCTGCTCCCGCACAGAAACGAATACATCATATTCCAGAGAGGTCAAGCGCTCCTGCGCACCCAATACAGTGCTCTCCAGTTGCTTGAGTTCCTCTGTGATGTACCGTTCTCCATTGGCAAGCGTCTGTTTACGGATATAGTAATCCGGGACTGCATCAATGCTGGATTTGCTGACCTCAATATAGTAGCCAAACACACGGTTATAGCCGATTTTCAGCTTGCTAATACCCGTCTTTTCCCGTTCGGTCTGCTCAATGGCGGCAATTTTCCCTTTTCCGCCGGATGCCAGATCGCGCAGATAATCAATTTCCTCGTTGTAACCCGACCGAATGAGTCCACCTTCACGGAGCAAGATGGGCGGTTCCTCCACGATGGCCAGTTCGACCAGAGCATGGATATCCTCCAGCAGATCCATGTTAGAAGTAATCTCTCGCAGCATAGGCTGCGAAAACTGAGCCGCCTGCTCCCGAATCTCCGGAAGGCACGCAATAGCGGAAGACAGCGCGCGCAAATCTCGACAGTTGGCTGTGCCATAGGTAATGCGTCCGATCAGACGCTCGATATCAAATATCTTTTTCAAAGAATCTGACAGTGAGGAACGAGCAATGACATCATCGCACAACGCCCCAACCGCCTGTTGGCGGCGTACGATATGCAGTGGATTGTACAGCGGTTTTTCCAGCCACTGACGAATCAGGCGCGAGCCCATGGCGGTTTTTGTGTGGTCAAGCACCCAAAGGAGTGTTCCCTTTTTCTCCTTGGTGCGCATGGTTTCACATAATTCCAGATTGCGGCGCGCAATCAAATCGAGTTCCATGTATTGACCCTGATGAAAGACTTGCAAATGGTTAAGTGCAGCAAGACTTGCCTGCTGCGTCTGTTCCAGATAAGAAAGCAGACCGCCCAAACATTGAATGGTCTGCGGCAAATCCGTCAGACCAGCAGCATAAAAGTCTTCTATATGAAAATGGGAGCGAATGTGTTCCGCTGCCCTTTGCATATCGAAGCGCTCCTCAGGCATTGGCTCGACTAAGGCTTCCAAGCGCTCTTTCAGAAAGTGGAGAAAGGCATCAGCTGATGGGGCAGCACCGCCAACCAGCACCTCTCTCGGCCCAAAACGGCCAAACTCGCTGGCAATATCCTGCCAGCTATCCGAACCGGTCGCCCAAATCTCGCCGGTGGTGATATCGGCAAAGCATACGCCGATCCCCCCCTGCTCCGCGTAAACGCAGCCAAGAAAGTTGTTGCGCTCTTCTTCCAGCATGGAGGCTTCCACAACCGTTCCGGGAGTAACACGGCGCACAATTTCACGCTTGACCAGTCCCTTGGCAAGCTTGGGGTCCTCCACTTGCTCGCAGATGGCAATTTTGTAGCCCTTACGCACCAGCTTTGCAATATAGCCTTCAGCACTGTGGTAGGGCACGCCGCACATGGGTGCCCGCTCTTCCTGTCCGCAGTCACGACCGGTTAGCGTCAGTTCAAGCTCGCGGGAAACCAGCTTAGCGTCATCAAAAAACATTTCGTAGAAATCGCCCAAACGATAAAACAGAATATAATCCTTGTTTTTGTTCTTGATTTCAAAATACTGTTTCATCATGGGCGTAAGTTGTGCCATTTTTTCGACCTCTTTCTATATTTTTCGCGCAAACAGGCAGCGCAGGCTGGTTTTTTCGATTTCAGCTTCTATGAACGAGCCAATCTCAATATCTGTGCCACGTACACATACCAGAAGATTGCCTTCGGTACGCGCCGTGAAAGGATATTCCGGTCCTTTCGCTGTGCCGTCTACCAACAGCCGCACTTTTTTTCCCTGATAAGCAGCTTGCCGTTCAGAAACGATGGCATCCTGCGCATTTAGCAGGCGCTCGAAGCGCTGCTGTTTTTCCTGCGGTGTCGCATTATCTTCGTAAGAGGCCGCAGGCGTACCAGTACGGGGAGAATACAGGAAGGTAAACAGCAAGTCAAAGCGCACGTCTTCGACCAGTTGTAGGGTTTGTTCGAAATCCTCTTCGGTTTCTCCCGGAAAACCGACAATAATATCGCTTGACAAGGTGATATCTGGCATTTTTGCCCGCGCATCTGCAATCAGAGCACGATATTCTTCTGCCGTATATCGACGGTTCATGCGACGCAGAATTTCATCACTGCCAGACTGAAACGGCAGATGCAGTTGTTTGGCAACTTTCTCACACTGCGCCATCGCGTCAAACAGACGTGGTGAAGCGTCCTTGGGGTGACTTGTCATAAACCGTAGCCAGAACTCACCTGGCACAGCGTTTAAGCGGCGCAGCAAATCAGCAAAGTCGATATCCAGTCCCAAGTCTTTGCCATAAGAGTTGACATTTTGCCCCAGTAAGGTGATCTCCTTATATCCTGCCGCCACAAGCTCTCGCAACTCTTTTTCGATTTCCTCAGGACGGCGGGAACGCTCGCGCCCACGCACATAGGGTACGATACAATAGGTGCAGAAGTTGTTGCAGCCATACATGATGGACAGCCAAGCCTTTGGTCCCTGTGCGCGTAATACCGGTAATCCCTCGGCGATATCATCCTCACCACCGATGTCAAAGACACGCTTCTTTTCAGTAAGCACGCGATACAGCAATGATGGGAAGCGCCAAAGCGCATGCGTACCGAACAGCAGGCTGACTTGAGGATAGCTTTTTTTGATTTTCTCTACGTTTTTCTCCTGCTGTGCCATGCAGCCGCACAGTGCAATCACAACATCAGGACGCTGCTTTTTCAGATGGCTGAGTGCGCCAATGTTGCCAAATGCACGATCCTCTGCATGTTCCCGCACTGCACAGGTGTTATACAGGATAAAATCTGCATCCTCCGGTCGGTCAGTCATGCGATATCCCATTTCGTGTAGCATGCCGCGGATGCGTTCGGTATCCGCTTCATTCTGCTGGCAACCAAACGTATGCGTGTAAGCGCGCAGCTGCTTATCGCGGATCAGAGCGGAAACCGCGTCGATATAGGTAAACTGTGATTGCAGTTGTTCTTCGGAAACGGTAACGGGTGATGGCATGGTTTGCCTCCTCTTATCGGAATGGAATGCCGTCTGAGGTAAATACATTCAGGCGGTGATGGGCGCAGAACGGAATGTCGAACTGCGACAGATATTGCCGTATGGCACGAGTCAGGTATTCTGGGCTCATGTTGTTGTTGCCGGCCGCAGTAGTCACAACTGCAACGACTTCTCCATCTATTTCAGACAGCGTCAAGTCGCGCATCAATTCTTTCATGTTGACGGTCTTTTCACCGCGCTTGCTGCGCTTGACGATTTCGACCTTCTGCCGACCAAACAGCTCCCGCACGGCGGGCAGAAACCCGGATGGGATGCCATCTTCAAAACCCCAAGTAATACGGTATTGTGACCATGCAATCGCACCGACCTTCATACCGCCATCTTCCAGCGGATAAATTTCAATGGCACGCAGTCCTTCTGGAAAAACGTCATTGAGCGCTTCAACGGCATTTTCCGGAACGGCATCGGCGATGATGTTGAAATCCAGAAATTCGCATTCACCGGAATAACCGGTTGAAAGCGGCAATGCCACAGACACATAGGCATGCTGATTAAAACCTTCTGTAAACCAAAGCGGCATCTGGCATCGAGCCATTGCGCGCTGCATGGTGTGCATCAGATCAAGGTGGGAGATATACTTGGCTCTTCCCTCTTTGGCAAATTTCATTCGTGCTTTAAACATGACACTTGCCCCCTTCCAGCAACGCATTTGCGCCACAGCCTGCACATTGCTGCATGCAGTCGGGTGTAATCATTGCATCACGCGAGCGTTCCCATTCGCGTTTTAAATGCTCTTTGCGCGTGCCGCAGCCGATATGATCCCACGGGAATACCTCATCCAGTGGCCGCTGGCGAGAAGCATAGAAGGCCGGATCAAGCCCGCAATCAGCGAAGGCTTGCATCCATTTCTCATAGTCAAAGCACTGATCCCAGCCATCCATTTTACAGCCGCGCTTCCAAGCCAGATAGATCGCCGCACCCTGCCGTCGGTCACCACGGGCGATCACGCCCTCCAGCACTGAGGTTTTGGCGTCATGCCAGTTATACGTTACGTTGCGTGTGCGCATGATCTCCTTCATATGCGCCTGCTTATCGACGAACTGTTCCAGCGTATCCTGTGCATCCCACTGGAACGGGGTTTGCGGCTTGGGCACAAAGCATGAGGCCGAGGCTGTGATACGAACACCGCGCGCTTTGTTATTTGTATTCATGCGCCAGCAATAGGCGACCTTTTTGCAGATTTCCGAAATGCCGTCTAAATCTTCGGTTGTCTCAGTCGGCAAGCCAATCATAAAGTACAGCTTTACATTGTTCCAGCCGCCCTGAAACGCGATTTCGCATGCATGCAGCACATCTTCTTCGCGGATGTTTTTATTGATGACATCACGCAAGCGCTGTGTGCCGGCCTCGCATGCAAAGGTCAGGCCGCTTTTGCGTGTTTTCTGTACACGCTGCATAAGTTCTGCACTGAAGCTGTCCGCACGCAGGCTGGGCAGTGAAAGGCTGATATGCCGCGGTTCGCAGTAGTCCAGCATGCATTCGGTCAAGCCAGACAGATCTCCGTAATCGCTGGTAGAGAGCGAGGAAAGTGAAATTTCCTCATAGCCCGAGTTCTTGAGCACCGCCTCTGCTTGCTTGAGCAGCGTCTCCTTTGATTTGGTGCGCAACGGACGGTAAGTGTGTCCAGCCTGACAGAAACGGCAGCCGCGCGGGCAACCACGGAAGAGTTCAATCATGGCGCGGTCGAACACAATATCGGTCGACGGCACTACAAAGGATTCCGGATAATACATGGTATCCAAATCCTTGACAATACGCTTTTGTACGAGCGCAGGGGCACCGTGCGTCGGTGTGACATGGTCTATCGTACCGTCTTCATGGTAACTCACTTCATACAGCGACGGCACATACATGCCGTCGATCTGTGCCGCAGCAATCAGGAATTGCTGTTTGCTCCAGTTCTCTCGCTTGGCTTTGCGATACAGATCGGTAAACTCCAGCATAATTTCTTCGCCGTCACCGATCATAAATAGATCGACAAAATCAACCAGCGGCTCTGGATTATAGGCACAGGGACCGCCACAGGCTACAATGTGCTTGAGTTCTGTGCGATCTTTTGCCAACACTGGTATGCCGCCAAGATCGAGCATGTTCAAAATGTTGGTAAAGGACAGCTCATATTGTAAAGTGAAGGCGATAATATCAAACTCATAGAGTGGATCGCCGCTTTCCAAACCGTACAATGGAATATCATGAGCACGCATTTCCGCTTCCATGTCAATCCATGGTGCACATACACGCTCACACCAGATCCCCTTCTGGTCATTTAGCAGTCCATACAAAATACGGGAACCCAGATGTGACATAGCAACTTCATAGGTATCCGGGAAACAGAAAGCGAAGCGCAGATCAACTCCTGCTTTATCTTTTGTCACTGATCCCCACTCGCCGCCTACATAACGTGCAGGCTTTTGCACGCGGGACAGAATAGCTTCCATTTTCTTATGCAAGTTGGTTTCCTCCAAAACAAAATACAAAATAATTATAGCATAAAACGAGCAAAAAGGCCATACCGTCTTGCGCCGGCATGACCCCCTTTTTGCTTTACTTGATGCCCAATATGCGGGCTGCATTCAAAACAGTTAACACGGTGAGCAGCACATCTGCTGCAACAGCCTGCCACATATAAGCTACGCCTACCAACGTCAGCAACGCCAGCAGGATCTTTATCAGAATGACAACTACCATATTTTGCAACGCAATGCTGTGCGTTCTGCGGCAAATACGAAGCGCATCGCTGAGCTTAGTCAAATCATTGCTCATCACCAAAACGTTGGTCACAGACGCGGACTGCTGCGAACCCGAAACACCCATTGCGATACCGACATCCGCCATTTTGAGTTCCTCAATATCGTTGACGCCGTCTCCGACATAGGCCGCTGTGCCGTCTGTTGGAATGGTTCGCATGAGAAACTCCATTTTCGAGGCTTTTTCCTCTGGCTGCAATCCGAAATGCGTGGTATCAATACCAATTGCCTCGGCGGCCTGGTGGGTAGGCAACTCTGTGTCACCCGTCAGGATGACCGTGCGAAGGACGCCCTGGCTTTTTAGTCCCTTGACTGTCTCGGCTGCTTCTTGGCGAACCGTATCCTCGAGCACAATCGCACCGGCATATTCGCCTTCGTATGCGATATATACCACTGTACCCGGGATATCCGGTACACCCTTCACACCGCGGGAAACCATCAGTCTGCGGTTACCGGCCAAGAGATTGTGGTTGCCGATTCGCGCCCGCACACCGCGACCAGGGAATTCTTCAAATTCACTGATCTTCTGCGGCACACTGGGATAAGCCGCTACAACAGCGCGCGCCACCGGATGCTGTGAAAACTGCTCCGCTGCAGCCGCCAAAGCCAAGCAGCTTTCCTGATTAAAGTCCTGCGTGCCGTGGATTTCCTTTACTCGGAGATTGCCTGCTGTTAAGGTCCCTGTTTTATCAAACACAACCATACGCAGTTCAGCCATTTTTTCAATGGCCTCGCTGCCTTTTACATGAATGCCCTTTTGCGTTAATCGACCGCTGCCGCACAAAAAGCAGAGCGGAACCGATACTGCCAGCGCTGTCGGGCAGCAGACCACCAGAATGGTTAAAGCACGGTAAATCCAGTTGGCCATGGAGGTACCGGAATTGAACAGCGGCGGAATGATCGATAGCAGCACTGCCAGAACGATGATGACCGGAATGATCCGCGCAGCGCCATGTGCAACACTATCTTCAAGCGCAGCCTTCTTCTCTTTCCCCTCTTCTTGGACGCGTAGGATTTGATTGACTGCGCAATCCTCAAACCGGGCAACAGCCCGCAACAGAAGAAGCGAACCGGTATATAAGCTTCCGGCCAGCACTTTTGCGTTTTTGGAAACCGGTACAGGCTCATTTTCGCCAGTCAAAACAGTATCATCCACTGTACCTTCGCCACGCAGTACAATGCCATCAATTGGTATACGTTCGCCCGAACGAACCAGAACAAAGTCGCCTTTTTTTATTTCGCTGGGAGTAACTTGCCGTTCTTCCCCCTGCATATTGACTACCGATGCACGGTCTGGAATAAAATCGGTCTGTTTTGTAAGAGATTTATGTGTGGAGGCCAAAACCAAGTCGCTGACAATTTTTCCTACATCATGCAGGATTAAAATTGCACTGGCTTCGGGGCGGTTGCCCAACAAAAATGCACCCAAAGATGCAATGAGAATCAACAAATATTCGTCAAAATATTTGCCGTGAGTGAAATGATGTGCCACTGTTCCGACAATCGGCAATACGGTAATCAAATAGGCGATCAGGTAGAAAACAAATCCAACACCTGTTTGCCGCAGTAAAACACCGAAAATTAGAAAAATTGCTGCAATTGCCAGACGTATCAGGGTAAACCGCATATCTATTGGAGACATCGCCTGATAGGGTACTTCCGCACCGGATGCACCGCGTTTTGCATTCTCACGACGCAGACGTGTCTGCTCACGGCGACGCATGCGCGCGTGATACTGTGCGCGTTCTATCAGCGTCATGCCATCTGTTTCGTGCGAACCGTTCGGAGCAACAGTCAATGCCGTTTCTGTTACGGGCGGCAGTTCGGCAGCTTCGTCGTCATCGTCCTCCTGCGCACTGTCTGCTGCCGCTTCAGACGCTTCTTCCGCATCAATTGGATCGGGAGACTGCTCAGATACGTTTACGTCCTCGTCTGCATCACTGAGATTTTGCGCCTGTTCTTCCACCGGTTGTTCGGTCGTTGCATCCACTGCAGCAGCTGCCATTTGATCCGCAGATGACCCTACATTGGCAGAATCAGCCTCATGCGCAGCAGATTCAGAGCCTTGAATCTCGCCTTCCAATCCGGCGAGGAGATCGTTTAATAACTCAGTCGGAGAAGGCAAATCCTCCCCTGTTCCGAAGGACGGAGAACCCTCATGATCCAACTCTGGTAATGCGCTGCTTTGTTCGAGTGGTTGTTCTTCTGCTTGACCCGCATGACGGGTGTTTTTGTCACTCATTCATCTATCCCTCCTGCACATGTGCGATTCCCTGTGCCAAAATGATTTGGATATGGTCATCGCAAAGCGCGTAATACACAGTTTTTCCGTTCTTTCTGCTTTTCACAAGGCGAGCCTGTTTCAAAAAGCGAAGCTGATGGGAGATGGCAGACTGGCTCATTCCCAATAGAGAAGCAATATCGCAAACGCATAATTCTTCTGTCACCAGTGCGGTCAAAATTCGAAGACGCGTTTTATCGGAAAAAGCCTTAAAAAAATCCGAAGCTGCGGAAGTGATTTCCTCACAAGGCATGGCAGCGCGTGCATGGGAAACGGCATCCGTATGAACAACATGTTCTTCGCAGCATTCGGCCTCTTCATGGGGACGCATAACAGCCAACCAAATCCCTCCCGCAAATATAATTTTCTATTAGATAATAGTATCATTGAAATGCTATCCTGTCAAGAATTCCTCAATTGATGCCAGAACACGTCGAAATGCAATTGACAGCGGAATATCAATTCCTGTATGATGAGAAAAATGGGGTGATGAGTGGTTTTCAGAACAGCTCATTGAAGGAAAGGTGAAAGAGATGAAAAGAAGGCTTTGTGCTGCAATTTTGATGCTGATATTCCTGTCAGGTACTTGTGCGGGGGCGTGGGATGATGCAGGTAGCATTCATATGAGCCAATGGGCGGTCAGTGAAGTGCAGGCAGCTTATGACAGCGGTGTTATTTCCACATCATTTGATCTTGGAACAGACTATACGAGACCTATCACACGAGGAGAGCTTGCACGACTGACGGTGGATCTGATCGCACATGAGGGGCAGATTGCTATTACCGATTTAACGGCTCAGTTGGGTATCTTCTTACAGTCGGTTCCGCTTACACCGGCGCAATCTGATGCGGAATCAGCTAAATCCGACTCATCATCCGAGGTATCGGATAACGGTGATGGCATCTGCCCGTCTGTAGATGAGCCTGCTGAAAATATCGCACCAGAGAATGGTGTAAGCGAAGAAATGCCGATGGAGGATGTTGTAGAGGATAGCACGGATGATGCTGCTGAAGATCAGGATACGAACAGCAGTGAAGGCGATTTCGTTGAGCCACCTCTGGAAGAAACACAAGAGAATGTGACAGACTGGAGTGACCCGCTCGATGGCGGCTTGCCCTTTGTTGCTGACGGCAGCTTTCAAGACACGCAGAGTGTATACGTCGAGATTGCTGCGCGTCTAGGCATTGTTAATGGTTCAAACGGACTCTTTCGCCCAAATGATCCTGTATCGCGGGCAGAGGCTGCTGCAATGATGCAGCGCTGCATGAATGTGTTGGGTTGCTCTGAAGCAAACCAGCAGCCGCAGCAGTTTTCGGATAGTTATGAAATACCTCGCTGGGCTGTCCCAGCAATCAAGTATATTTCCGGTCGAACGGATGTAACCGGCCAATCCATTATGGGGGGTTCTGACGGGAAATTTAACCCGCTCGGAACCTATACGGTGGAGCAGGCAATTTTGTCTTTGCGGCGCATGCAGTCCTCGCTGGCAGTGACTGCGGTGGCGGATGGTTGGCGCGAAGCGCCCGGCTATGACAGTGTGCAGCTCGCACTCACCTTTGGCGGAGACTGTACATTAGGCCGTGGACATAATTTTGCATATAGTAATTCATTCGATGAAATGTATGATTTGAAAGGGCCGTCATACTTTTTCTCCGGCATTTCGGAATTCTTTAACGATGATTTGACGATGATCAATTTTGAGGGCACACTGACCACTGCTACTGTTCACGCCAATAAAACCTTTGCCTTTAAGGGGCGTCCGGAATACGCCAAGGTGATCGATGAAGGAAGTATCGACGTGGTTTCGGTCGCTAATAATCATTCAATGGATTATTTGCAACGTGGCTTTGACGATACGGTTCGGTATCTTTCCCCTTATGTTGCTGTATCCGGATACGCACGCATGCCGATCGTCACGGTAAAAGGTGTACGCATCGGCTTTGCCTCCAATGTCGGCTGGTCGTTTGATACTGCACAGAAAAATTTCATTGACGATGCAATCCGCAATTTGCGCCAGCGCGGTGCGGAACTGATCGTTTTTAACTATCATTGGGGCATTGAGAAATCCTACCATAGCGATGCGACGCAGCGAGCCATCGGGCATTACTGCATTGATCAGGGTGCAGATCTGGTGATTGGGCACCATCCCCATGTGGTGCAGGAGGTAGAGATTTATAATGGAAAGCCGATCGCATATTCGTTGGGCAATCTGGTTTTTGGCGGAAACAATAACCCTTCGGATAAGAATTGTCTGATTTTCCGTCAGAATTACACCTTTGATCTGAATACTCGCACGGTTTCTGCTTCTTCGCATCAAGCAATTCCCTATAAAATATCCTCCGTATCATGGCGCAACGATTATCACCCAACCAAAGCTTAAGTTGCTCAAAAGGATGTTGATGTATGAAACGTTTTTCCTATTTACCGCAAAGACTGTTTGTCTTGCTCATCGGCGTCGCCGTAACAGAATTCGGCAGCCAGCTGTTTGTGGCGCTGAATGTGGGCGCAGACCCGTTTATGATTCTGGTGCTGGGCATTTCACGTCAGATTGGTATAAGTTATGGACAAGCCAGTACTATACTGATGCTAATCTGTCTGCTTGGTATTTTCCTATTTGACAAACGATACATTTATCCGGGTACGCTCTTTTGTATTTTCTGCCTTGGGCCGCTGGTGGACTTTTATGCCTATCTGTTTAGCTGTTTTCTGCCACAGAACCGTCCCCTCCTCCTCACCGTTCTTTGGCTGGCACTCGGCTGCATCATTGTTTCCATTGGAATTGGCATTTCTGTGCGTTCGGAGGCCGGCGCTTGTGCCAACGATTTGGTTCCAGTGATCGTTCATGAGCATTTGCCGTTTTTACAGCTTCGCTGGACGCGGATGATCTAGGACTTTGGATGTATTGTAGCCGGTTTTGCGTTGGGCGGTACGCTGGGAATCGGTACGATTATTGCACTGACGCTGTATGGACCGGGGTTACAGTTTTTTCTGCCGGTTGCCAACCGGCTGGCTCGGGTTGTCGGTCTGCCGCAAAGCAATATGGGATAAATATAAAAGACACGCCGTGTGCTTGGCGTGTCTTTTGTGTTTCTGTTGTTTACTTCATACTGCCCTTGGTGCCCCAGTTAGCAAATTCGCTGTAGGTCAAATAGATACTATCTTCCGCAAGTCCGGTCGTCTCCTGCACGGCTGTAAAGGCAGCTTCGGTAAACGCTTTTTGATTGGCAAACTCCGTTGATCCATAGCAGCGGACATCCAAAAACGCAAGTTCGCGTTTTTCGCCTGCAAAATACATGGTATGCCCGTCTGCAATATCCACCATCAGTGCTTTTTCCGTTTTTCCAGGAATGACGCTGATTTTTTCTCCCAAAGCGGACTTGAGTGCATCTTTTTGTGCATCTGATAATTTTTTTGAAGTTGAAACGCCGATATATGGCATGCTTTACACCTCGTTTTCAAACATTTTCTTTATTATAGCACGGTAGTCTCCATAGGACAAGACAGACAATTTATAAACGCTTTGTTAATTTTGCTCAAAAACAATGCACATTTGTATGTTTATGTGGTATGATATTAGCAATGATCTTAGTTGCCGAACGGATGTGTGCTTATGAATATCAAGTGTACGCAAAATATTTATAAAAGCGCAAACGGTGTATCGAATGTCACATACTACATTCTTGTGCCGGAGAAAACGGAAGTGCGCGGGATTGTGCAGCTTTCGCACGGCATGTGTGAGTATTTTTCACGTTACACTGCGTTCGCCAAATATCTGTGCAGTCTCGGTTTTATTGTCTGTGGTAACGACCATATTGGACACGGTGCTTCGGTTGCTCGTTCCTCTGAGTTGGGCTTTTTTGCAACCCGTGACGGCTGGAAGTACCTTGTGCAAGACGTCGAGCAGCTAACTGATCTGATGCAGCAGCGCTATCCCGATCTTCCTTATTTTTTGCTTGGACATTCCATGGGCTCGTTGATTGCCCGGCTTTATTTAACCGAATACGGAGATAAACTATCCGGCTGTATCTTAATCGGAACCGCAGGACCGACTGCCGCCGCTGCCAGCGCTGCACATCTGGCCGATTCTATTGCTCGCTCTCGGGGTATGACGTATCGCAGCGGCTTTTTATCCTCCCTGACATTCAAAGGCTATAATCGAAAAATCAAGAATCCGCATACCGTATTTGATTGGCTCAGTCGGGATGAAAACGTGGTATCCCTTTATCAATCGGATGAAAAGTGTAATTTTATTTTCACGGCAACCGGTTTTCGCGATTTATATACCCTACTTGCTAAATCCAACTCTTCCCATACTTTTCGCCGCACACCGCGTAATTTGCCTCTGCTGTTCTTGTCTGGTGATAAAGATCCTGTGGGGAAATATGGAGAAGGCGTTCGCCGTGTTGTGAACCTCTATCGTGGTGCAGGGGTAAAAAATATTGAGGTCATTTTTTATAAGGATGCACGGCATGAAGTGCTGAACGAGCTCGGTCGGCTGGATGCTTTCGGGGATATTTCTCGCTGGCTGGAAAATCAGCTTGCCGCACAGGCAGAATCTGAGGTTCAGGCGGTCAATTGATTTTGCGTTCCATGCATGAAAAGGGCGCGTTGCAGAAATGAAATCTGCAGCGCGCCCTTTTATGCGCCGTCCAAAGGAGTATGTAGCCGATAGGTTGTGGAA
>NZ_CAWVCU010000018.1:0-2917 GCF_963927765.1 uncultured Agathobaculum sp.
TGGCGGTTATCTCGATTTTCATTATTGCCAACACGGTAAAGCTGGCCATGTTTGCGCGCCGCGAGGAAATTTCCATCCAGAAGATGGTCGGCGCGACCAACTGGTTCATCCGCTGGCCGTTCGTGATCGAGGGCATGGTGCTTGGCCTGTTGGCAGGCGGCTTGGCATTCCTTGCCGAGTGGGGCCTGTACAGTGAGCTTTCCAATATCGCAAGCGGTGTGATTCCGTATTTCCACATTGTTCCGTTTGACGGATTGCGCTGGCTGGTGCTGGGCGTATACTTGGGTGCGGGCGTGCTGTTCGGTATCGGCGGTTCGGTGACCAGCATTCGTAAGTTTATGAATGTGTGAGGCAATGGCGACAGACAAAGGAGCGAATACCATTATGATGAAGAAACGCACGACGCGGCTGATTTCCTGCATTATTGCCGGTATCCTTGTGATCGCGCTGCTGGCTTCCATGCTGGCAACCGGTATCACCTTTGCAGGCGCTGCGGAGGATGCAGACGAGCTGCAGGATAAGCTGTCCTCGCTGGAAGATGAAAAGGCGGCAGTTAAGGAGCGTATCGCGGAGCTGACTAAGCAGGCCAGCGACGTAGAGGCTACCCGCGCTGCGCTGCAAAGTGAGATCGACCTGACCAAGGAAGAGATCGAAACAGTAGAGGCGTATATCGAGCGTCTGCAGGATCAGATCGACGTTAAGACTACGGAACTGGCTGCGGCGGAGGAAGCGCTGGAACAGAAGGAAGAGGAATTTGCACTTACCGTGCGCACCACCTATGAGCAGGGCGACACCAGCTATCTGGAGGTACTGCTCAATTCCACCAGCTTTGCCGATCTGCTGTCCCGTATGGAAATCATTACGGCGATCATGAACGACAACAAGAAGATCGTTGCCGAGTATACCGCGGCAAAGGAAGACATTGAGCAGAAGAAGCAGGAGCTCGAGGATACGCAGGTTTCTCAGAAGGAATATCAGGAAAACCTGAGCTATAAGGTGGATGAACTGGCTGCGAGCGAGGCTGAGCAGGCCGCGCTGGCAGAGAGCATTGAGGCATACAAGGCGGAAAGCGAAGCAGAGTACGACCGTATTTCCAGCGAGATGCAGGATGTCAGCAACCAGATTGCAGCGTTGTCTGCGCAGTCGGCGGCTTCCGGTGGTGTGCCGTACAGCGGCACCTTCGTCTGGCCGACGCCGAGTTGCACGACGACGTCCAGCGTATACGGCTACCGCGTGCATCCGATTTACGGCACGGTCAAGTTCCATGCGGGTGAGGATATTCCTGCAAGCTATGGCGCAGAGATTCTGGCGGCGGCATCCGGTACGGTTACGACCGCGGGCTGGGTTTCCGGTTACGGCAACTACACAGTTATTGACCATGGCGGCGGCACGATGACTGCTTACGGCCATCAGTCCACCATTCTTGTTTCGGTTGGTCAGTATGTTGAGCAGGGACAGGTCATCGGTTACGTCGGCTCCACCGGCAACTCGACCGGTCCGCACCTGCACTTCGAAGTGTATCAGAACGGCTCGACGGTTGACCCCAAGAGTTTCTTCAGCTTTACTTAATGCAATCGTGAATCAAAGGGGAGGGCACTTGCTCTCCCCTTGTTGTTTGGAGGGAATCGAATGTTTGAATGGCGGGAAAATAAAGTCTCGGTCACAACGGCGCTGTTCCTTTGCGTGACTACGGCGGCAGTATCCGTTTTGGGCTGCTATGCGGCAACGGGCTGGCGCACGTCTGCGGTGGAGGATAAGCTGCGCGAAATTGACCGCATCGCGGCTGAGCAGTATGTAGGTGAGTTCGACGAGGAAAAAGTCGCGGATTATGCTGCGGTCGGTTATGTCACCGGACTGGAGGATCAGTGGTCAACTTACATCCCGGCAGACCAGTATGAAGCCTATCGGCTGAGCAGCGAGGGCAAGGGCTGCGGCATCGGTGTTTCCGTCATCTCCGGAGATGACAGTGTGCGGGTTTATCTGGTATATGAGGATTCGCCCGCTGCACAAGCCGGAATCGAAAAAGGCGACTATATTGTCGGCGCGGAAGGCTTGACAGTCGAGCAAGACGGCGCGGATACCGTGATTGATGCGATTCAGGGCGAGGAAGGCACCGAGGTCACTGTGTCATTTAGCAAAGAAAAGGACGGTGCTGTGCAGGAGGCGACCATGCAGCGCGCGATGGTGACGCAGAAGATGGCTTGGGGGCAGATGCTGGATGCGAATATCGGCTATATCCGCATCGAAAATTTCCATGTTGGTTCGGCGGAGCAATTCCAACAGGTGCTGGACGAACTGCTGGCGGATGGCGCGCAGTCGCTGGTGCTCGATGTACGACATAACGGCGGCGGACGCGTCAAAGAGATGAGCGAGATGCTCGACCCTCTGCTGCCCGAAGGCACGATCATGACGCTGCGCACCAAAAGTGGCAGCGAGACCGTGTATGAGTCGGATGCGGAGATGATTGACCAGCCGATTGTGGTGCTGGTGGATGACCAGAGTATTTCGGCAGCTGAGTTTTTTGCCGCAGCCTTGCAGGAATATGACCGTGCGACACTGGTCGGCACGCATACCACGGGCAAGGGACGGGCGCAGCAGACCTTTGAGCTGTCCGACGGGTCGGCGCTCAACCTGTCGGTGGAGGAGTATTTCACCCCGCAGGGGAATAATCTGGCAGGCGTGGGCATCGCGCCTGATGTCGAGGTTGCGTTGACCGATGCGCAGTCGGCGAACTTTTATTTCCTTTCGCCGGAGGAGGACCCGCAATTGCAAAAAGCAGTCGAAATTCTGGGATAATTCTATGCCGTATCGGTCAAAATGCGCAAAAATACACTTGCTCGCTTGACAGTGCGGCGAATGTTACCGTATAATAAGGAGTACTGTACGGCGGCGCGCGATGCCGCCGAACCTATGAAAT
>NZ_CAWVCU010000019.1:0-3369 GCF_963927765.1 uncultured Agathobaculum sp.
TGGCAGGATGGCCGAACAAAAGGCCGTGATTATGGATGCGGACGGTGTGCGCCGCGCGCTGACCCGCATTGCGTTTGAAATCATCGAGAAAAACAAGGGTGCGGAAAACCTGCTGCTGGCTGGGGTGAAAACCCGCGGGGTGTTTCTGGCCCAGCGCATTGCAAAAAAGCTCGGAGAGGTCGAAGGCCGCACGCCGCCGGTGATCGAACTGGACGTGACCCCGTGGCGGGACGATAAGCCGCGCGAGGCAGCGCCCAAAGCGCCGCCCGACCCGCGCATCGAGGGCGCGACGGTCGTGCTGGTGGATGATGTGCTGTATACCGGGCGCACGGTGCGCGCCGCAATCGAAGCGGTGTCCCATCAGGGGCGCGCGGGACGCATCCAGCTTGCGGTGTTGATCGACCGCGGTCACCGCGAGGTACCCATCCGGCCGGATTATATCGGAAAAAACCTGCCGACCGCGCGCGATGAGCGCGTGTGCGTGCGCCTGACCGAGGTCGACGGCGCAGACAATGTTGTTATTTTGAGCAGTGAAGCATAGGATAACCGCTTGCAGCTGAGAAAGGAAGAATATCTATGTCGATCCAAACACTGGTAGAAAAGATCAAGGAAAAAGGCAACCCCACCGTTGCGGGGCTGGATGCGCGTCTGGAGTACATCCCGCAGCACATCGCGGGCCGCAATATGATGCT
Organism: uncultured Agathobaculum sp.; assembly: GCF_963927765.1. Lineage (NCBI taxonomy): Bacteria > Bacillati > Bacillota > Clostridia > Eubacteriales > Butyricicoccaceae > Agathobaculum > uncultured Agathobaculum sp. The sequence goes on from NZ_CAWVCU010000019.1 coordinate 693, forward strand.
GCACGGCGAGACGCTGCGCGCCGCGGCGGAGAGCGTGGTCGCGTTCAATTGCGGCCTGATCGACGCGCTGTGTGACATCGTGCCCGCAGTCAAGCCGCAGGCGGCGTACTATGAGCTGCTCGGCTCGTACGGCGCAATGGCGCTCAAGGAGACCATCGACTACGCGCACGCCAAGGGCATGTACGTCATCGGCGACATCAAGCGCAACGATATCGGCGCGACCGCGACGGCATACGCCGAAGCATATCTGGGCAAGACCCGCGTGGGTGATACCGAGATCGCGCCTTACGGCTGCGACAGCGTGACCGTCAACGGTTATCTGGGCACGGACGGTGTCGAGCCGTTTTTGAAGGAGTGCCGCGAGCGGGATAAGAGCCTGTTCATGCTCGTCAAGACCTCCAACCCGTCCTCCGGCGAACTGCAGAACCGTGATATGGAGGGCAAGCCGCTCTACGCACGCATGGCGGAGATGGTCGCTAAGTGGGGCGAAGGTCTGGATACCCCGTGCGGATACAACCAGATCGGCGCGGTCGTCGGCGCAACCTATCCGGAGGAGCAGAAGATCGTGCGCGAGCTGCTGCCGAAGAGCTATTTCCTCGTTCCGGGCTACGGCGCGCAGGGCGCAACCGCAAAGGACATTGCAAACGCCTTTAACGACGACGGCCTTGGCGCGATCGTCAACTCCTCGCGCGGCATCATGTGCGCGTGGAAGAAAACCGGCAACAACGGCGAGGATTATAAGGAAGCTGCGCGCGCGGAAGCGATCCGCATGCGGGATGAGATCGTCGCAGCGATTCGATAAAAAGCAATCGGCGCATGACCGAAAGATAGAACATCAGGATTGAATTGGGAGTGATTTTCACTTGAAAAAAGCGTATTTACTGCTTGCGGACGGCACGCTGTTTGAGGGCAAAGCCGTCGGCTATGAAGGGCAGAGCATCGGTGAGGTCGTGTTCAACACGGGCATGGCCGGTTATCAGGAGGTTTTGACCGACCCGTCCTATTATGGTCAGGTGGTCACCATGACCTATCCGCTGATCGGCAACTATGGCATCAACTTTGACGATTACGAATCCCGCAAGAGCTGGGTTTCCGGCTTTATCATGCGCGAGATCGCGGAGTATCCGTCCAACTGGCGCTGCCGCCTGACACTGGACGAATACCTCAAGGAGCAGAAGGTCGTCGGTCTTGCGGGCATTGACACCCGCGCACTGACCCGCAAGCTGCGCAATGCAGGCGTTATGAACGGCGTGATTTACACCGAGGGCTTCGAGCCGGATGAGCAGACCATCGCGGAAATGAAGGCGTATGTCGTCAAGGATGCAGTCAAGTCGGTCACCTGCGAGGAAAGCCGCGTTTACCCGGTGGAGGGCGAGCAGAAATACCGCATTGCACTGTATGACTACGGCGTCAAGTACAACATCGAGCGCGAGCTGCAAAAGCGCGGCTGCGAGGTCGTCACCATCCCGGCACTCACCCCGCCGGAGGAGGTCATCGGCAAGTTTGACGGTGTGATGCTGTCCAACGGCCCCGGCGACCCGGCGGAAAACGTTGAGATCGTTGAGAACCTCAAGAAGCTGCTTGAGAGCAATATCCCGATTTTCGGCATTTGCCTTGGTCATCAGCTGTTGAGCCTTGCCATCGGTGCCAAGACCACCAAGCTCAAGTACGGCCACCGCGGCGTTAACCATCCGGTCAAGGATCTGGACGTCGACCGCACCTATATCACCAGCCAGAACCATGGCTACGCGGTCGTGGGTGAATCGGTCGATCCGACCATCGCCCGCGTGCGCTATGTCAATTTGAACGACGGCACGGTTGAGGGCGTGGAGCATGTCGGTCGTCCGGTGTTCACCGTGCAGTATCACCCGGAGGTTTGCCCCGGCCCGATGGATACGTCGTATCTGTTTGATAAATTCATGGACAACATTGCAAAAGCAAAGGGAGGTGCTCAGTAATGCCGCTGCGCAAGGATATTCATAAGGTAATGGTACTGGGCTCCGGCCCGATCGTCATCGGCCAGGCGGCCGAGTTCGACTACGCGGGCACGCAGGCCTGCCGCGCGCTTAAAGAAGAGGGATGCAGCGTCATCCTGCTGAACAGCAACCCCGCGACGATACAGACGGACAGCTCGGTCGCGGACGTCGTATATATTCGCCCGCTGCTGCCGGACGTGGTCGAGGAAATACTCAAGGAGCACAACCCCGACGGCGTCGTCGCGACGCTCGGCGGACAGACGGGGCTGAACCTCTGCATGGAGTGCGAAAAGCTCGGGATATGGAAGCGCCACAAGTGCCGCGTACTAGGCACGCAGCCGGACGCCGTGGAGCGCGCCGAGGCGCGCGAGCCATTCCGCCGCACGATGCTCGAGGCGGGGCAGCCCATCATCGCGAGCCGCGGAATTTCGTCCGTCGCGGAGGCGCAGGAGTTCGCGCTGCACACGCCGCTGCCGCTGATTCTGCGCCCTGACTTCACGCTCGGCGGCTCGGGAAACTCCGTCGTGCGCGACGTAGAGAACTTCGTCGTCCAGACGGAGGACGCCCTCGCCGCCTCGCCTGTCGGCCACGCGCTGATAGAGCGCTACCTCGAAGGCTGGCACGAGATGGAGATAGAGGTCGTCCGCGACTGCGCCGGAAACGCGCTCGCCGTCTGCGGAATGGAGAACATCGACCCGATG
>NZ_CAWVCU010000020.1:0-12636 GCF_963927765.1 uncultured Agathobaculum sp.
AAAGCAAAAAGGCAGGCAAGGCAACCCTTTTCGGGCTGCCCTGCCTGTCTTTTTTCTTTGGCCTATTTTGCAACAGGCCCTTTTTGCGTTTAATCGCTGACAAGCGGAGTGGACAGGTAGCGGTCGCCAGTATCCGGCAATAGTGCCACAATGGTTTTACCCTTATTTTCCGGACGCTGGGACAATGCGACAGCGGCGTGCAGCGCAGCACCGGAGGAGATACCGATAAACAGGCCTTCGCTGTGCGTGAAGGTACGTGCGGTAGAAAAGGCATCCTCTCCTTTGACGCGGATGACCTCATCAAATATGCCGGTATTGAGCACTTCCGGCACAAAGCCCGCGCCGATCCCCTGAATCTTGTGCGGACCGCCCTTGCCGGTGGACAAGACAGGGGATTCATCCGGTTCGACTGCGACGACCTTAATGCTGGGGTTTTGCTCCTTGAGATAAGAACCAACGCCGGTGATGGTGCCGCCGGTGCCGACGCCTGCAACAAAAATGTCAATTTTGCCGTCGGTCTGTGCCCACAGCTCGGGACCGGTTGAGGCATAGTGTGCAGCGGGGTTGGCCGGATTGACAAACTGGCCGGGAATAAAGCTGTTTTCGATTTCGGCAGCCAGTTCATTTGCCTTGGCAATTGCGCCCGACATACCCTTTGCGCCGTCAGTCAGAACCAGTTCTGCGCCATATGCCTTGAGCATGTTGCGACGCTCGACACTCATGGTCTCGGGCATGGTCAGGATGATGCGGTAGCCCTTAGCCGCCGCAACCGCCGCAAGGCCGATGCCGGTATTGCCGCTGGTCGGCTCAATGATGGTCGCGCCCGGCTGGAGCGCGCCGCTTTCCTCAGCCTTAGCAATCATGGCGTTGGCAACACGATCCTTAACCGAGCCTGCCGGATTGAAATATTCGAGTTTGGCGAGGATTTGCGCGTCCGCGCCAACTTTAGAAACGAATTTGTCTGCCGCGTACAGCGGGGTGTTGCCGATCAGCTCGGCAAAGCTATGCTTGATATCTGCCATGGGGCGTACCGCCTTTCTAAATTCCTTAATCCATAGGTGTTTTGTATGAATTAAGTATACCGGAGAAGAATGCATTTGTCAAGAGTAAATTGCAACAAAAGAGCGGCCTGCGTTGTCGACAATAGACGCGACATAGCTGCTATAGTGGGAAATGGCTCTGTCAAGTGCACCGCGCTGGCCTTGCTGCAATGCCTGTATCAGTTTTGCATCGTTCATATCGTACCCATCCCCCTTTTGTTGGTGACTATGACATGGATATTGGTCCTTGCATCCATAGATACGAAAGAACACATGGTTTGGTTGCGGGAAAGAGAAAAAATCTCCCTTGCGGGAGATTTTTTTCGGTGTGTCAGTGGGCTTATGCTTCAATCAGCCCCAGTTGGATTTTCCAGCGCACGACTCGTATCGCGGCATTACGGACAACAGCTTCGCTGATCGTTCCGTCCTGTACAGCCGCCAGCACCGCGTTATACTGTGTGACAAAGTCCGATGAGATCAGCATATCGTTTCCCGCCTGCACGGCGAGTACGGCAGCGTCCGCATCGCCGGTGTAGTCCGTGATCGCCTGCATGACAAGGTCATCGGTCATAACTACGCCGTCAAAACCCAGTTCCTCACGCAGAATTTGATGCACGGCAGGCGAGAGAGAGGCGGGCAGCGTATCATCCATGCAGGAAACAATGTTATGGCAGACGAGAACTGCCTGCGCGCCTGACTCGATACCCGCGGCAAAGGGCAGAAAATCAGATGCACGGAACTGCTCAAGCGAGCGATCATCCTGCGCAATGCCGGTATGCGTATCGGCGTTGCTGCCGTAGCCGGGGAAGTGCTTGAGCACCATACCCATGCCGTCGGTATTCATCCGCTCGACCACGGTGCGGACATATTCGCTGGTGGCCTGGGCATCCTGCCCGAATGCGCGGTCATAGATAAAGTCGGCGGGATCGGTTGAGACATCGCATACGGGCGCGAGATTGACGTTCACGCCAAGAGAAGCAAGCAGGGCATCCTTTTCCTTGGTGTCGTTTACGATGCGCTCTAAGCCGCCCTCAGCGAAAAGCGCCTGCGGTGACTGGAAACGGCTTTCGCGGAAGCTGGGATAAGCGCTTGCGCGCACGACCGTACCGCCCTCTTCGTCCACGCCGATCAGCATGGGCGTTGCGGCAGCCTGCTGATAGGATGCAATCGTCTCCCGCAGGCTTTCCGGTGTTTGGTTCTCAAAGTCGCGGCCGAACAGGATATAGCCGCCGATATCGTATTGCCCGGCAAGCTCTACGGCATTGATATCCGGGCAGCGCGCGAAGAACAGCTGTGCGACCTGCTGTTCCAGTGTAAGTGAATCCGCATATACCTCAGCGGGATCGGGCTGCGGCGGCTCCGGTGTGGGCTCGGGCGCAGTTTGCGCAATGGCTGCATCTGCATCCGGCTCGTCGCCGCATGCGGTCAGCCCAAGCGGCAGGGTGAATGCGAGCAGCAGACAGAGCAGGCGTTTTTTCATGGTGGGCACCTTCCTTCTTTGGTTTTATTATACAGGAGTATGCGGGTCGTTGCAAAGCATATTGTGTTTGTGGTAAGATAAGGGGACTGAGGGGATGGAAAGGGGAGAGACAGCGATGCAGACCATTGGACGCTTCGCGCCCAGCCCGAGCGGGCGCATGCATCTGGGCAACGTGCTATGCGCGCTGCTGGCGTTTTTGAGCGCACGGCGGCAAAATGGGCAGTTTTTGCTGCGGATAGAGGATTTGGACGCCATGCGTTGCCCGCGCAGCTTCGCTGACCTGATTATGGATGACCTGCGCTGGCTGGGACTGGACTGGGACGGTGAGGTGCCCTACCAGTCTGAACGGTCGGACATCTATGCGCAGTATGCGGCAGTGCTGCGCGAAAAGGGGCTGCTGTATCCTTGTTTCTGTTCGCGTGCAGCGCTGCATGCCGCGTCTGCGCCGCATTTGTCGGATGGGCGTGTATTGTATGCCGGTACCTGCCGTAACTTGACAGCCGAACAGGTGGCGGAAAAGCGTAAAATGCGCGCACCAGCCACGCGCGTGCGTGTGCCGGATGAAGTTGTGCGCTTCACCGATGCGGTATGGGGTGACTACGAGGAAAATCTCGCGGAGGAATGCGGGGATTTTATTATCCGACGCTCAGACGGCGTGTTCGCCTATCAGTTAGCAGTCGTGGTGGATGACGCATTGACCGGCGTCAATGAGGTCGTGCGCGGTGCGGATCTGATTTCGAGCACCCCGCGACAGATTTGGCTGTATCGGTTATTTGGGTTTGAGCCGCCGCATTTTGCCCATATCCCGCTGCTGTGCGACCATGACGGACGCCGTTTGTCCAAGCGGGACGAGGATCTCGACCTCGGTCTGTTGCGTGAACGTTTCACGCCAGAGCAGGTAATCGGCGCGCTGGCGTGTGCCGCGGGTCTGATCGACCGGCCGGAGCCGGTTGCGGCACGAGAGCTTGTTTCTGCCTTTGATTGGGGCAAAATCCCCCATCATGATTTGTTTTTACCGGATATTTTTCGCTGACAAAGCGCCCAAACGGGCGCTTTTCTTTTTGTCAAATTTGTCCTTGACAATGATTATAACCGGTTGTATTATAGTGATATCAAATTGATATGATTGTGAGGGATAGGATATGAACGAACAACATGTGGAGTATCAGGAAAAAGTGCTGCGCGCACCGAATGGTTTGGGGATTTTGCTGCTCAATATTGTGCTGATGTTGGCTGCGGTGGCAGGTATTGTGTTCAGCGCAATGCAGCTGTCGGCAAACGGCAGCAGCGGCGGCATGGTTGCGCTGCTGGTGGTGTGTATCTTTTATTGGTGTCTGCCGTGCTGGCTGCTGTTCGCAGGTATCAAGGTGCTTGGGCCGAATGAGGCGCTGGTGCTGACACTGTTCGGTACTTACGTCGGTACGCTTAAGGGCGAGGGTATCTTCTTTGTCAACCCGTTCTGCACTTCGGTCAACCCGGCGGCACAGAGCGCGAGCGAGGCAGCACTGACGCACCTTTCCAAGGAAGAAAACCCGTCGAGCGGTAAGATTGTCAAGGCGGCGGCCATGAGCAAAAAGCTGTCACTCAAGACAATGACGCTCAACAACGACAAGCAGAAAATCAACGACCTGCTTGGCAACCCGATCGTCATTGGTATTGCGGTCATCTGGCATATTGAGGATACGGCCAAGGCTGTGTTCGCAGTCGACAATTATCAGGAGTTTTTGTCCATCCAGTCGGATGCAGCACTGCGTAACACCGTGCGCCTGTATCCGTATGACGTATCTGAGGGCGGCGACGAAAAGAGCCTGCGCGGCTCGTCGCAGGAGATCGCGGGCGTGCTGGCTGAGGAGATTCAGAAGCGCGTCGAGTGTGCAGGCCTGAGAATCGAGGAAGCCCGCATCACGACGCTCGCCTACGCGCCCGAGATCGCGGCCGCGATGCTGCAGCGCCAGCAGGCGAGTGCAGTCGTGGATGCGCGCAAGATGATCGTTGAGGGTGCGGTGGGTATGGTCGAGATGGCGCTCGACGAGCTCAACCGAAAGCAGGTGGTCGAACTGGACGATGAGCGCAAGGCACAGATGGTTTCCAATCTGATGGTCGTGCTTTGCGCGGGTAAGGATGCACAGCCTGTTGTCAATTCCGGCTCTATCTATTAAAATAGAAGGTAGGAAGGGAGGACGGACAATGCTGCTCGATTTTCTGCTCGGGCTGATGGCGGGCGGTGCGGTGACAGGTGCGCAGTCCCGTTGCGTGCCAAAGCCGCTGCGGATCGCGCTGTCGGCACTGATTGTGTTATTTTTGCTGACGCTGGGCGGATTCATGCTGCTCTGTGCGATAGCGATCAACGGCGGCATTGCGGTGCGGCTGGTCTGTGGGGGACTGGCTGCATTGTGTTTTGGGTATCTGGTGTTTTTTATCTGTGGCGTATGGCTTAGGATGCGCTGAAGAAGCAAAGGAGGTGCAGCTGTGGCAGACAAGGAAAAAGCAAAAAAGCAGGTGCCGCTGCGGCTGTCGGCCTCGCTCTACAACGAGATCGCCCGCTGGGCAGAGGATGAGTTCCGGTCGGTCAACGGTCAGATCGAGTATCTGCTGACCGAGGCGGTGCGCCGCCGAAAGAAGCAAAGTCCCAAGGAATGAACTTGCAGCCGGATTGATATTTCCACTTTTGCTTCAGTGTGGTATAATGACGGCAAACCCGCCGCATGCTATCAGTAGCAGCGGAGGCAGAAAGGAGAATATGCCATGAGCAAACGGACAAAAGCAGTTGTGACGGCAGTCATTGTGATTATTGCGCTGATTGCTGCCGCATGCATTTACGGATATGTTTCCGGACAGAAGACACCGGGTCAAACCGATCAGCCGGGCCAGACGGTTGAGCCGGATATGCCGAACCAGCCGGACATACCGGATGACCAGAAGACTCCGGACGATACCGAGGAGGATCCGGTGCAGCCGGAAAACCCCAACCCATCGGGCGGGGAATCGGTTGTTGTGTATGTGCCGGATGAGCAGGGCGAAACGCTGACGCCGGTCGGCACAGACGCGGTGGACGATTCGGATCAAGCGCTGGTGGATGCGCTGATCGCGGCAGGCTCGCTTCCCGAAGGGGCGGCAGTGCAGTCCTCGTCGACGGCGGACGGCGTGCTGACACTGGATATGAATGCAGTGTATGGCGATGCGGTTCGTTCGTCGGGTACAACCGGGGAAAGCCTGCTCATCTATTCGCTGGTCAATACCTTTGTGCAGGCGCGTGGTGTCAATAGCGTTTTGATTACCGTGGACGGTGCGCCGCTCGAGAGCGGACATGAGATCTACGATTATCCGCTGGAGGCAACGAGCTGAGAAAATTGAAAAAGGCTTCGGAACTTTCGTTCCGAAGCCTTTTTTATGATGGATAGGATGGCTTAATAGTTTTCGGCCTTGATCTCAAAGTATGCCTGCGGATGTGCGCATACCGGGCAAACTTCAGGAGCCTGCTTGCCGACAACAATGTGACCGCAGTTGGAGCACTGCCAGATGCAGTCGCCATCGCGGGAGAATACCAGATTGCCCTCTACGTTCGCGAGCAGCTTGCGGTAACGCTCCTCATGCTCCTTCTCAATTGCGCCGACCTTCTCAAAGAGGAATGCGATGTCTTCGAAGCCTTCTTCGTGGGCTTCCTTGGCGAAGGTCGCGTACATGTCGGTCCATTCGTAATTCTCACCGGCTGCTGCCGCCTTGAGGTTCTCAGCCGTGCTGCCAATGCCCTCGAGCAGTTTAAACCAGATCTTTGCATGCTCTTTTTCGTTATTTGCGGTCTCCTCGAAAATCTTGGAGATCTGCACATAGCCGTCCTTCTTGGCCTTGGAGGCGTAGTAGGTATACTTATTGCGCGCCATGGATTCGCCCGCGAATGCGGTCTGGAGGTTTGCTTCCGTCTTGCTTCCCTTCAAATTTGCCATAATCACATACTCCTCACATTTTAGTATTTTTCAGACAGCTATCGCTGTCGGAAATCACGCTTCCTTTGCCCGGCAATCTTGGCAAATGCCTTCGAACAGAATGTCATATCGCTGGACTTCCACGCCGGAGGCGTCTTCTACCTGTTCAATCAGATTGCTGATATGCGGCATATGCACATCAAATACCGCGCCGCATTTTTCGCAGCGCACGTGATAGTGCTCGCTGGTGTTAAAGTCAAACCGGTCCGCGCCGTTCGGCACAGGCACACGGCGAATCTCCCCCTGTAAAGCCAACTGGCTCAGGTTGCGGTAAACGGTGGCCTTGCTGATGGAAGGATGCTCCGCTGCGACGGCAGCATACACATTGTCCGCAGTGGGATGATTGTGCATTTGCAGAACGGTCTGCAAAACGATTTGACGCTGCACCGTGTTTCTGCTCTGCATGCTGTCACCTACTCCCTAATAGTATAAATTCTTATTTAGAGTATATACCTGATTTGTAGGCTTGTCAAGAAGAAAGAGGAAAATCTTGATGGAATGCATCACAGAACATAGAGAAAAACCATTAAATAGTGACAGATACTGCCTGCAATGACAAACAAATGAAAGATTTCGTGGAAGCCTAACAGAGCAGTCGGATTCGGGCGTTTGGCAATATAGATCATGCCGCCGATCGTATAGAAGATGCCGCCCGCAGCCAGCAGGGAAATGGCAGGCACAGGCATTGACAGCACTGCATCGAAATCCAGTACGATGGCCCAGCCCAATGCCAGATATAGGGCGGTGCCTAAAAAACGCGGGGCATCGATCCAGACCAGTTTAACGGCGATACCGGCTGCGGCAATCGACCAGATGCAGGCGAGGAAAATATAGTTATGCGGTGGGCGCATATAGCAGAGCACAATCGGGGTGTAGCTGCCTGCAATCAGCACATAGATCATACTGTGGTCGAGCTTTTTGAGCCGCCGCAGGGTTTTTTCATCCCGGCAGGAGTAATGGTACACGCTGCTGGCAGAATACAGTCCGATGAGAGAGAGGCAAAAGATGATGACCGATGCTGCCATTTGGCCGTTGGCGGTATCAATGGTCAACATGCGGATCAGCATGGCAAACAGACCGATTCCGCTCAATACCGCCCCGAAAAAGTGTGAATAGCTGGAAAATGGTTCCCGTGCCTTGAGGAAAACACGCGGCATATAGATTCCTCCTTTTTCAAATATAGTTATTATAACTACTTTGTATTTAATATAATACTACATATAATGGAAAATGCAATAGAGGTTCTGTGAATTTATTGTGTCCTCAAGGCAAAAAAATACACCTGCAATTATGCAGGTGTATTTTGTGAAAGCTTATGCGATCACCTGAACGGTTTGGGAAGCTGCGTCCCAATCGACCAGAAAGCCGCACAAATCGCCTAAACTCCGGAGCTTATAGTAGGTATACCCATCTATATTGTAAGCAGCAATCATATGCAGCTGGCCATCTGCGGCGGTGGGCTCAATCAGGGATTGTACTGTACGCCGTTCACTGGACATCGGCTTGTTTTCCGTGCCATTTGGCGTATAGGGAGAAAAGGATTTTAATTCCACTTGCTGCAAGCTATTGTTCCATTGCACATCAAAGCTGCTTGCTGTATCCTTGAGCAGTAATGCTACGTCACGTACGCGCACATAGTTGTTGCCGCCGATATTGTAGGCCGGCAATACGGTCGTGTTACCATTGACTGAGACATTCGCGACCGTCGGGGTAGCGACAGACGTTTGTCGCAGCAGAGAGGCGACCGATTGCTGCATGGTAATTCGATAACGGGGCATTTGGTGCAGCGAAGAGGAGGGATTGGCCTTTCCCGGGTTGGTCAGGGTGCTGACCACAATACCGTTTTCATTCAAAAGTGTCTGCATCCAACTGTCATAAGCGCCGAAAGGATACGAGAAATACAGGACTTTCTGCTGGCCGCTATGTTGTGTGATCAACTGAAGGCTGGTTTGCAGATCGCCGCCGACACGCAGGCGGTAGGCGCTTTGCGATTCGCCGGGCAGACGCATGACACCGTTGATGCCGTCCGGGGCACTGTTGCCGTGGTACTGGGGATTATGCAGGTTATAGGTATGCGAGCCGATTTCTACAATGCCGCTGGAAACCATTTCCTGAATCTCTTCCCAAGTCAGCGAATTGGACGGCGTATCGCTGGTACTGGCCAACTGAATGCTATTGGTAACCACAGCAATGGTTGCTTTCATGCCGGTGCTCAGCAGAGTAGGATAGGCATATTCATAATTAGAATGATACCCATCGTCAAAGGTGATCATGATCGGCTTTTCGGGCAACGACTGTTTATTCTGTGTGATGGAAACCAACTCGGATGGTAATAGCGGCGTAAACCCGAATTCCTGCAGGAACTCCATGTCCAGCCGAAACCGGTCCGCTGTGATGGTCATGCTGTTGGTGCGGTTTGGATCGGTTGTTAAATCATGGTACATCAAAATGGGCAAACTGCTGCTCGCCGGCGCGGCACCGGCTGTACCAAATGTGGACAACGTCACCAAGAAAACAACGATAATACTTGCCGAAAACCTTTTGACAAACCCCTTTTTCATAATATCAGCCTATCCTTTCAAAAACAGTATACCATTTTTTTTCAATGTTGTCCACTTTTCCGCCCCTTGCAAGCCGCTATTGGAAGGATTATAATGAGGAGGAAATGAGGTGAATATCATGCCTGATTTTGGCAATATCATTGACCGGGTGTTTTCCGATCAGGATATTATGCCCGCGGATGTGCCGCAGCTTGATTTATATATGGATCAGGTATTGTCGCTGTTCGATCAGCATTTGTCGGCGGACAAGCGCAATCCGTCCGATAAGCTGCTGACCAAAACGATGGTGAACAATTATGTCAAAGAGGGGCTGATGACCCCGGTTCGCGGCAAAAAGTATACCCGGCAGCAAATCATGCAGCTGCTTTGTGTATATCATTTGAAGCAAAATCTGCGGCTGAGTGATGTCAAGGCGCTGACCGGACGCGATGATGTGGACTTTGGAGCGTGCTATGCGCACCTGCTGGAGGATAAAAAGAAGATACGCGAAAGCGTTCCGGCGATGCTGGATGCATTCCTGCCGTATGATTCGGAAGATCCCAACGGGCGGCTGATGCTGTGCCTTGCGCTCAGTGAAATTGCTTCTTATTTGCGTCGTTTATGCGAAGGCGTGGTTGACGCAATTGATGAACAGACCGGAGGAAAAGAATAATGTCCATTGAAAAAGCAAAAAATTGGCTGCGGCAATTTGGAGTCGAGGATCGCGTGCTGGAATTTGATACCTCCTCGGCAACGGTTGAGCTGGCAGCGCAGGCGGTTGGCTGTGCGCCTGCGCGTATCGCCAAAACGCTGTCCTTCCGCATCGGGGACGGTGTGATCCTGATTGTTGCTGCGGGCGATGTCAAAATCGACAATCCCAAATATAAGGCGCGTTTCGGCTGCAAGGCGAAAATGCTTTCCTTTGAAGAGGTCGAACCGGAAATCGGCCATGCCGTCGGTGGAGTGTGTCCCTTTGGCATTAATGAGGGCGTAACAGTCTTTCTGGACGAGTCTCTGCACCGTTTTGAGACAGTGTTTCCCGCCTGTGGCTCTGCCAATTCTGCAATCGAGCTAACGATCCCCGAGCTGGAGAAGTTCTCTGGATATAAAGCTTGGGTAGACGTGTGCAAGGGATGGCGGGAATAACCGTTGCACTGGCGCAGTTTGGCGCTGGCGAGGACAAGCGGGACAATCTGCGTAGAATACAAGATGATGCACAAAAAGCGAAAAAAATTGGCGCATCTATGCTGATTTTCCCGGAATATAGCATGTTTTATGCAAAAATGAACAGGCGGTCGAAAAATGTTGGGGCAGCAGAGCTGCTGGATGGCCCATTTGTGTCCGCATTGTCTCAGGTGGCCCGACAGCATGGGCTGTGGATTGCCGCGGGAATGTACGAGCAGACGGATGCTCTGCCATACAATACGATTGTGATGATAGATGCAGACGGAATGCTGCGCGGCGTGCACCGTAAGCAGCGGCTATATGATGCCTTTGGCTATCGGGAGTCAGATGAGTGCCGGGCAGGGGAAAATCCCTTTCAGCCTGTGGATACACCGATAGGACGGCTGGGGCTGATTACTTGTTATGAACTGCGCTTTCCAGCGCTGGCCGCAGCGCAAAAGCAGGCCGGGGCAGAGGTGCTTCTGGTTCCGGCGGGTTGGACGGCTGGTGCAAATAAGGTGCTGCATTGGCGCACCCTGCTTTGCGCGCGTGCCATTGAAAACAACATGACGGTGTTCGGCGTCGACCAATATATACCAGACTGCTTCATCGGTCACAGTGCTGCTTTTGCGGCGAATGGCCGTATGCTTGGCGCGCTGGAAGAAGGAAACGGTCTGCTGACCATCACAATGGATAAGGAGAATTATGATGCAATTTGACCCTACATTATATGTCATCACTGACAGCACTTATCACACGACTGAGACTTTGCTGCATGCGGTCGATCAGGCTTGTGCAGGTGGCGCAACGCTGATTCAGCTGCGCGAAAAGGATACGGGCGGCCGGGATTATCTGGCGCTCGCGCGGCAAGTCAAGGCGGTCACGGACCGCTGGAACGTGCCGCTGATTATTGACGATCGTGTGGATGTCGCCATTGCCTGCGATGCGGCAGGAGTGCATGTCGGGGCAAGCGATTTGCCGGTTGCGGTATGCCGCAAACTGCTGGGGCCGAATAAGATTGTCGGCGCGACCGCCAAAACTGTGGAGGCTGCGCAGGCAGCCTATGCGGATGGCGCGGATTATCTCGGAACGGGAGCAATTTATCCGACCACCACGCATGTGACGACCAAACTGACGCCGGTTTCCACGCTGGATGAAATATGCCGTGCCGTGCCCATTCCCGTGGTTGCGATTGGAGGACTGAATGCGGACAATATGGACGTATTGGCGAATAGTCCGATTGCGGGCATTGCGGTGGTTTCTGCGGTCATGAAAGCAGAAGATCCGTGTGCAGCGGCGGCACAGATCAAAGAAAAGTTTTTGGCAATGAAACAGCATTGATTTTTGGAAGAAAGAATATAAAAAAAGGCTTCGGAACTGTGTTCCGAAGCCTTTTTTATTGGGAAAAATCAATCCTGAAACAGCGGGGTCGAGAAATAGCGTTCCGCCGTGTCGGGCAGAACGGTGACCACGGTTTTGCCGGGACCAAGCTTTTTGGCAAGCTGGATCGCGGCGGCAACATTGGTGCCGCTCGAAATGCCGCACATCAGACCCTCGAGACGCGCCAGATCCTTTGCGGTCTGAATGGCTTCGTCATCGGTTACGATGTACAGATGGTCGTAAATTTTAGTGTTCAGGTTTTTCGGGATAACGCCATCGCCAATACCCATTTGCAGATGGGTGCCGATCGAGCCGCCCGACAGGATGGCTGCGTTTTCCGGTTCGACTGCCCAAATCTCCAGCTGGGGATTCTGTGCCTTGAGCACTTCACCGATGCCGCTGATCGTGCCGCCCGTACCGAAACCGGAGCAGAAACCGTCGATCGGGCCGCCGACCTGTTCGAGGATTTCGGTCGCAGTGTGGTGGCGGTGCACCGAGGGATTAGCCGGGTTGTCGAACTGACCAGGAACAAAGACCTTGGGGTCGTTTTTAGCCATTTCGTCTGCAATTCGCTGGCATTCTGCGATACAATCACCAATATTGCCAGCGTCATGTACCAAGATCACTTCGGCGCCGTAGTGCTGCACTAGCTTGCGACGCTCTTCGGAAACCGAGTCCGGCATGATAATTTTCACCTGATAGCCTTTTACGGCACCGCAAAGCGCAAGGCCGATGCCCTGATTGCCGCTGGTAGGCTCGACGATAATGGTGTCTGGTCCGATCAAACCGCGTTGCTCTGCGTCCTCCACCATATTGAGCGCCGTGCGTGTTTTGATGGAGCCGCCAACGTTTAAACCCTCAAATTTGACGAGCACCTCGGCGCAGTCTGCGGGAACCATACGGTTCAAACGTACCATCGGCGTATGGCCGACTGCTTCCAGGATGTTGCTGCATATCATCGAAAAATCTTCCTCTCAAACATGTCTGACATACATTATAGCACAACTTTTTGCATAAGGATAGAACAGATTGACCAAATTGCGTCAATC
>NZ_CAWVCU010000021.1:0-9775 GCF_963927765.1 uncultured Agathobaculum sp.
TTTCTTCTTCTCCGGGAACAATCCCCCGCCTCCGTGCATCCTTAGAGTGTCCGGACAACGAGACGAGGTGATACGATGGAAATGATACTAAGCCAGACACAGGACGACGCACGTGAGCGCTTTGCCGCCGCTGTGACGGCGCACCGCCGCGCGATGTACCGTGCCGCCCGTGCGCTGCTTTCGAGCGACGCGGACGCGGAAGACGCGGTGAGCGAAGCCATCCTGCGCGCGTGGCAAGCCTTTGGGCGGCTGCGCGACGAAAAAGCCCTCAAAGGCTGGCTGATAAAAATAACGGTCAATTGCGCGCACGAACACCACCGCAAAACCGCGCGGGTGTCCTATACAGACGATTTGGAGCCGCTTGCGGGCGGCGCGGAGGACAGGCACGACTTTACACTGTGGGACGCGGTCTGCGCCCTGCCGGAAGACTACCGTGTGGCAACCGTACTGTTCTATTACGAGGATATGACAACCGCCGAAATCGCAAAAGCGCTCGGCATACGCGAAGGGACGGTGCGCAGCCGCCTGTCCCGCGCGCGAAACCGTTTGCGCACGCTGCTGGAGGAGGAATGAGATATGACATTGGACGAAAAGCTCAAGGCACGCGCACAGCGCGAAGGCAGCCCGGTTCCCGGGGGCTTTGACGAGCGCATGGACGCGCTCTTGCATGACCTGCCGGAGCAGGTGACCCCCATCAAAAAGCGCCGCGCACCGCGCACCGCCGTCTGCATCGGCATTGCCGCCGCGCTGGTGGTTGGGGCGGCAGCGGCAGCGCCGACCGTGCTGGAAATGGCACGCAACGCCATCGGCTACTTTGCGCAAAACAGCGGCTCTGAGTATGCGGAATATCAGGGCAAGTATGAGAAATACAACGCCGCCGTCGGCATGAGCGACACAAACGGCGACCAAACGCTGACGATCGACAATATTGCCGTCGACGACAGCTATATGCTGGTGTTCTATACACTCAAAAGCAAAACACCGATCGAACTGGTGGGAACGGATGAGGACCCGCAAAGCTGGCGCGCCAACTGGACAGCACCTACCTTCTTTGCTGAAGTCAACGGCAAACAGCTCGACACGACCGGTGCAATTGAAAACGAAGCGACCATGCCGGACGAATACACGCTGACCGGCGTGCGCCGCATCGTACTGAAAGAGGCATTGCCCGACCAGTTTGATCTTTTGCTTTATGACGGCGGCTCGAGTGATATCAATGACGCGAACTTCCAGTTTGCAATGTCGGTGGATAAGAGCGCGGTCGCAGTTGAAACGCTGACTGTTGAGCCGAAGCAGGATTTCACCGTCGATTTTTCCACCGAATTTGACGGACAAACCTATCATTTGCACTACGAACCGCGCATTGAGCGCGTGTCCATCTCGCCATTCGGCTCGACGATCACGCTGAGCGAACAGGCAGAGGATCCAATGACCAACTTTGTCCTGCGCGATGACAAGGGCAATTACCTGCCAGTGATTTCGAACGGCAGCGTCGGCGGTGGTATCGGCCGAGCGACCAACAGTTTTGAATTCCTCGGCGCGAATCTGGATACCCAATCGGTCACGCTGATCCCCTGCATTGTCCCGTATCGCTCACACGAGGTCAAGGGCGCGCTGGACAGCCTGCCGCTGACCGATAGCAGCGCAGGCGGCTATACGCTCGAAAGCCTTGACATTGACGAGCACCGCGCGGTTGCGACGTTCTCTTTCCATGGCCCGATCACGAAAAGCAACGCGCAGTTATCCCTGCTGCTCGCAGACGGTACCACGCTCGACCGTCTGACGGACTGCTTCATAGATTATACCTATGACCGTGAAAACGGCCTGTGCATCACGACGATCGAATACCCTGACGCGACACCTGAGCAGATCGCACAGATCACCGGTGTATCCTTTTGGCAGCCGGACGATGATCTCACACTGCTCGAAGATCAGGCGGTCACCATCGACCTGCAATAATATGAAAAAGCCACCCGAACGGGTGGCTTTTTACATCGGATAAGCAGCAGGCAACAAAAAAACAGCCGATGGAAAATCGGCTGTTTTCTCTTATGCCACAGACTGGAACTGGCTGGGGGCTTGCTCCCCCTGCTGCTGATACAGCTGCGCGGCTTTTTCCTGCCGCGTCGTGGTGCGGGTCGTGCCACCGGAGACGTAAACCCTGCCGCATTCCGGACAGATTGCGGTGTGGATCGTGACCGACTGGCTGACCACTTCCCGTCCTTCCTGCTGCGCCTTGGACTGCTCACGGCTTACATGCTCCTGCTCATGACTGCGCACAGCGGAAGCTGCCGCCTCAGGTGCAATATTGGTGGGCGTTTTATACGAAACGCCGGGATCATCCGAGCCATCCTGATATTTGCGCTCCTTACAGGTCTGGCACTCGCTTTCCGCCATGACCTCCTGCGCAGATTTGGCTTCCGACGCGGCCTGTCCCTCCGATGCTGCCGCATCCCCGGATGCGTTCTGTCCGTTCTCATCGGCGTACTGAATGCGCCCACGGACAGCCCACTCGACCGGGTCGACGCCTTCTCTCTGAAACGGGAGTTGGGGGCTCTCCTGCTCCGATGCGGCCTGCGTGTTGTCCGGCTGCATTGATGCCACTGCCGGCACGGGAGAAACCGCTGTGGTCTGCGCAGGGGTAATACCATTGACCGGCTCCATGCTGCGCGCGCTAGCCGCCCGATCCAGATACGCAGACGAATATGTGCTGCCACCCCATTCTGCTGCATTGAAACCAAACATGTTTCTCACCCTCCCTACGCTTTATTTCTTGATATTATCAGTTTACCGCATTTTCCTATCATTCTCAAGAAAAATCTGCGCAGAGAGGAAAAATCATCATCCATCCGATTGATGCATGAACCACGTCCGGTCACGTCTTGCCAAACCGAAACCAAAACCGCGGCCCGGCGGGTGTGTTTTCCGCACCGTAGGTGTAACCATGCAAATCAAACACGGTTTTGGCAATCGACAACCCCAGTCCATCACCCTGTTTGCTTCGCGCGGGCTCTGCCTGATAGTACGGCTCCCACAGACGCGGCAGCGCGGCAGACGGGATGGCCTCACCTGTGTTAACAACTGCGCACACACCGTTCTCGATGCGCACCGTGATGCTGCCATCCGGCGGGGTGTGCTGCACCGCATTCTCGAGCAATGCGTCGAACGCACGGGTAAGCAGCGCGCGGTCGGCCTTGGCCTCATCTGGTCCATCCACCACAACCGACGTATGCAGACAGCTGTCTGGCGGGACGGCAGCATCCAGCCGCTCGCGCGCGAGGGCGGAGAGAGACACCTGCTCGCGCCGTAGGGCTTTCGCGCCAGCCTCCAATCGAGACAGTTCAAGCATACGCCGCACGCTGCCATCCATGCGCTGTGCCTGCTGCTGGATGACATCCAGATAATGCGCGCGCTTATCCTGCGCCATATCGTTTGATAACAACTCTGCGGTCGCGGACAGTACAGACAGCGGCGTTTTGAGTTCGTGCGCAAGCGCGGCGGTTGTGTCGCGGCGCGCCTGCTCGACGCGCGCTTGCTTGCGCCACACACGCAGCAGGGCGAACGCGAGGATAGCGGAAAACAGCACCGCCAGCGCGAAGCTGAAGCCGTAGACCGGCACCAACGTCGGCAAGCACTCTTTGATCGGATATCCTTCCGATGCATACTGTACGACAAGATAGCCTTCCGGCGCTGCCGCGGTCTGCACCACCAGGTGTCGGTACATGGTGACCAGCCACGGTTTGACGCTCTCCTGATAGCCGCCCGTACCCTGCTGCGGCGTGGTGACCCATTCACGTAGCACTATACGGCGCGGATTGGAGACGCTGTCTATCTGTTCTTCAAAGGGCGTATCCACGTTACCTGGCATGGTCGCACGGTCTACCCGGAAGGTTTGCAGTTCGATGCCTGCAAACTGTTCCGCATCATACTCACATTCAACGGTCTCGTTTTTAAGCTGTGTGTCCTTACTGTTGTAGCCCCGATATTCTACCCGGATGGTCTTGGGATAGATTCTGTTGTCCACCAGCCAGCCGTCAACCGTGACGTTGCCGAATATACCGGTATGCCACATCACGTCATCGTTCCATCGCATAATGGCCTCATACACCCGTTTGGGCTGCCCTGCCATTACGATTTCATAGGTTGGCACTCCTATGCCTGTATTGATGAGTTCTTCATACTCTTTGTCGAGATACGCCCGCAGCCAGCCGCTGTCATCCTGCAAAATTTCGTCATCCGCCGCCAGCACAGCGGTCTCTGTGATCGTCGTTCCCACATAATCGTCCAAATACTTATCATTAGCAAACGGGGAATACAGCCAGTCTTTCAGATTTCCTCCCTCTCCGCTGTTCGGATACCCTTTCAGCTGAGTCGTGAGCCAGTCATTATAAAAATACTTCAGGTTTTCCTGCATGGCAGCATGCATCTCCTGTGCGGTCTGCCAGCCCAACAGCAGGGTAAATCCCGCCATGACCACCAGCCAGAACGCGAGGAACCCCGCGCCCACGCGCCAAAAGAAGCTCCAGAAATTCCTATGCGTGCTTTTCATCTCCATCCACCTCCAATTTGTAGCCTTGCTTGACCACGGTTTTGATGCAGCCCGCATACGTGCCGAGTGCGCGGCGTAGCTTCTTGATATGACTGTCTACGACGCGGTCTGTGCCGTCAAAATCCCAGCCCCACGCAAGATTTAACAGCTCATTGCGGGTCAGCACGCGGTTTTTGCGCTCCATCAGCGCCCGCAGCAATGCAAACTCCTTGGGCGGCAGCGAAACCGGCCGCCCACCCGCCGTCACCATGCCGCGCGCGGGATCAAGAACAAGCGCACCCGCCGTCAGCATGTCCCCCTGCGTCAGCCCCTTGGCACGCCGCAACAGCGCCTGCGCCTTAGCGTACAGCACCGCCAGCGAAAACGGCTTTACAACATAGTCGTCCGCGCCGAGGCCGTAACCGTGCAGCTTGTCCTGCTCGTCCTCGCGCGCTGTCACGAACAGGATGGGCACGTCGCCCTGCTGCCGCGCCGCGCGGCACAGCGCAAAGCCGTCCGTCCCTGGCAGCATCACATCGAGCAGCAGCAGATCGAATGTACGCTGCTCGATCATGGCAAGCGCGGTATTGCCGTCCGCAGCTGTCTCCACTCTCCATGCCCCACCGCTCTTTTCCGTTAAGTAGTCGGCAACCACCTCTCGCATTGCCGCTTCGTCCTCTGCCAATAAAATGGTGTAGCCCACGCTGCATCCCCCCTCTGTGCTTTCAGTATACCATGCGCATATGCCCTTTTGATGACGTGCCAACCGCTTTTCGAAAATACTCGATGCAGCCGTTAAAATTTTTGCAAAAGAAAATGAAAAAATATGTTGACAAAAAGCCCATTCATTGTTATACTGTTTAAGCGTCAGAAAAACCCGCGGGTGTAGTTCAATGGTAGAATGTCAGCCTTCCAAGCTGAACACGTGGGTTCGATTCCCATCACCCGCTCCACAATTTCAGGCGTCGGGTTGCCGGAATTGATATGCGCCAGTAGCTCAGCCGGATAGAGCAACTGCCTTCTAAGCAGTAGGCCGGGGGTTCGAATCCCTCCTGGCGTGCCAAGATTCTTCGCAGGCATGGTCAGGGATTCGAAAGGCGGCTCTTACAAACAATCCGGTGGATTGTTTGAACCGCCGTGGCTTTTCCGCAGAAAAGCGAATCCCTCCTGGCGTGCCAAATTTCCGCTGGCGAAACAAAATATGGTGGGTATAGCTCAGTTGGTTAGAGCATCGGATTGTGGTTCCGAGGGTCGAGGGTTCGAATCCCTTTACCCACCCCATATGACCCTATGACGCGCTGCCTCACGCAGCGCGTTATGCTTAGGGTACGGCCTGTCTTTTTGATTCAACGGATACAGGGGCGTCGCCAAGCGGTAAGGCATCGGCCTTTGACGCCGACATTCGCTGGTTCGAATCCAGCCGTCCCTGCCACTTTTTATCCGATCCGGCATTCCTCACGCATCAATATGACCCAGTAGCTCAGTCGGCAGAGCACCTGCCTTTTAAGCAGGGTGTCCGGGGTTCGAATCCCCGCTGGGTCACCAACATTTAAGCCATAAAGTCATTGACTTTTTGGCTTTTTTGTTTGTTTTTACAACGGATACAAGAAAAACCCTCTCTTGCCCACACAGAGCAAAAGAGGGTTTTATGCGGTATTTTAGGGTGTTTGGTGTGTCACCTGATGTGTCACCTAATTATTGCACCGTTATTTCATTGCGTTCGCCAGCTTGATGACCAGTTCCGTGCCGTATTCATACGCCAGCAGGTACTGCATGGTTTCCGCGGCAAGGCCAGCCGTGCGCTGCACCTTCGTGATTGCCGCCTGCACCTCTTCGTCGGTCTCAAACGCATCGTCCGGCTTCTCCTCCGGCTCATCATAGGCCAGACCCAGCGTATCGAGAACACCCTTCGCGTACGCCACGCCAAACGCCTGCTGCTCGGCCAGCGTGTCGGCCTGCGCGGCGTCCGCCTTGGTATCCACGAACACACCCTCGCAGATGACTGCCGGTGCGACCGTCTCGCGGATGAACGCATAGTAATCGCCGCTGGTGCCCTGACGGGTCTTGACGCCGCGGCTATTCTGACCCATGGCCTTGACATGCTTCTCGATGTTCTGCGCAAGCGTCTTGCCCGTGCCGCCGTGGATGGTGTGGAACACCTCAAAGCCGTCACCGCCGCCAGAATTATTATGCACGTCGATCGCCAGATCAGGCGCGTAGGCGTTGCACTCCGTGACCTCCTGACTGACTGTGTCGTTCTCGTCCTTGGTGCGGGACATGCGCACGTCCACTCCGTAAGCCGTCAGAAAATCGCGGCACGCGGTCGCCATCGTGAGGTTTACGTCCTTCTCCACCAAATAACCGACCGCGCCGGGGTCGCTTCCGCCGTGGCCAACGCCGATAAATACCTTTTTCTTGCCCATAGGTTTCTCCTCCTTGTTTTTCTTTCTCATACATACTACGCTGCACACCGGCCTGCCGTCCGTGCCCTCCTTCTCCGGGGCGAATAAGTAGCCGTCGCTCGTACGGTACATACCGGTGCTGCCGCCCGCGTCCTGCACCAGCAGCAGTTTGATTGTGTACCGCCCAGCGGCGTACCGCGCCACCTGCTCCTCAGTGCAACCGTCCGAGGACTGCACAACGATGATGCGTCCGCCGGCCAGCACGCCGATCATGTTGCGGCTGCGGAAGGTTCCCTTGTCCAGTCCGGACAGCACCACGCCGTCCCGCACGGCAACTTTCACGCCCGCAACCACGTTGCCGGGGCTGACGGTCAGATGCTCGGCCGTGCCGCCGTAACCGCAGTCCACGTTTTTGGCCTTGAGGTACTGCAAGGTGCGGCCGCGGATCACGCCGTACTGGTCGCTGCCGCTGCCGGTCATGTTGAACAGGCAGAGGTTGTACACCACGTCGGCCTGCTCCTCCGCCGCCCATGTTTTGAGCGTCTTGGCGGGCTTGCTGGCCGCGCCATAGGGCGCAGCCGCAAACCAGATGTCATATTCTTTTGGGTCGTAAATATCGCAACGAATGCTGTTCATGGTTCCTCGTCCTCCTCCGACTGCGGCAGGATTTTGCCGCCAGTCTCTTCCACCGCATCCTTTGCCGCGTCCACCACGCCCGCGAGCCACTTGGGGCACGGCGCGCCAAGCGCCACCGCATTTTCGATGATGCTGCCAAGCTCAGTCAGGATGTACCACACGACCACCACCGGGCAGATCAGCACGGTGTAGTCAAACGGCAGCACGATGCCCGGCAGATGTGCAAGCATCATGCCAAGCAGCAAGTCAGCCGCTCCAGCCACCGCCACCACGACAATGCAGGCCAGCTTATGTAAAATGCCTTTGCGCGCGGCCGCGCTCGACCAGCTACCCGTGTACATCGCTGCCATCGTACCCGTCGCATAATCTGCCACCATGCAGGCGACAAACAGCAAAACCACCCAGCCAAACCAGCCCCAAAGGGCGGTCAGCACAGCCACAGCCGCCGCGCAGGCGGCCTTGATTTCGGTTACTCGATCCATTTTTGTATCTCCTTTCTCACTTCCACGCCCCGTGAGGGCGCTTTTTTACGTCCTTTGGTCAACCCGGCAAGAGATCACCTCCCCCGCCGGTGCGCAAGCCATGATGCCAGCCGGTGCAGGGCATTCTCAAGCCACACCGCCGCCGCGCTGAGGAAAAACCACGCGACCGCAAATTGCAGACACACCTGCCCCCAGAGGTTCAGCGGCATGTCGGAATAGTCCCAGACATTCCAGCCCAGCCAGCGGTTGACGACCAGCCCCACCAGCAGCTCGAGCGCGGTCACGATGACCGCGCCTTGCAGCATCTGCAACCACAGCGGCGGGTGCTCCTGCCACTCGTCCAGCAGGCCGATGAGGGCAAAGCACACCCCGCCCAGCACGCCCATGCTCCAATGGGTGTACCCGCGCCACAGGGTTTCAATGCCCATGTAAGTAACGCCGCCGATCACGGCGAGTACAATATGTAACAGCAGTTTTTTCACGTTACAGCCCCCGTTTCTGCTACCGCGCCCGCCTGCATCAGAATCTCCTGCATGTGCGCCGCGAGATCCTCCGGCAGCTCTGCGCCATAGGTGATGCCCGCCAGCTCTGCCGCATCCGCGCGCCTGATCCATTCAAACAGGTGGTTGCAGTAGGTTGTGTGATAAATGATATGCGCAACACTGGCCTGCGCAATCGCTTTGATCTCCTCCGCCGTAAAAATGCGGCAAAGTGTGTCATCTGTATGGTATAGGTAAACAGCTGCACCCTTGTCAATTTCATTTTTTGCGGTTGTCAGGTTGATCTGGTCTTTCTCCGTCAGCGAGAAATGCTCTGTGCCCTGCGTGGTCTCCACATCCATGCCCGCATAGATGGCGGCCTCGCTAGCCGCAGACACTTCAGCGTGCTTGGCCGCGCGCTTGTCCTCCAGAGAAACCGGGTCGGGGTGCTCGGCCTCCCACGCGGCCAGTTCCTCGGCGGACGCCCCCTCGCCCCATGTTTCCGCGTCCTCGTCCCAGCGGGGCTTGACGAATCCAGTGCCGCCTACTTGCATTTTGATGCCCGGCGGCGGCGCATCGAGCAGACGTTCGCCAGCAGTGAGTGTGTAGCCTTGCACCTTCTCCGCGACTTCGACCGCCTCGCCCTGTTCCATCAGCACAAGGACAAAGGTCTTGTATGCGCCGTCCACACCGACAACGCAGCAGTGTTTATAGCTCATTTTGCTCACCCCTTATTTTTCCGCCACAAAAGAGCAACTAATTGCAAGATTTTGTAATGAATTTGATGTGTAGCAGACATTCGTAATGCGTCCATCAGGGAAAATAGCAACGCTTGACCCTACATATTCCTTTCCGCTCGTAAGGCAGAGGCCGGGAACGTACATCAAACTTTTAGGTCTGAATTCCTCCGGAAGTGTTGCGACCTGTTTATTGGTTCCGGTAAACGGCTCAGAACCACCTAATAAAGATAATATAGTTACAACTCCATCCTTTGTTTTGAAATAGTAGCCTACCGCACTAAATCCATCTACCGGTGCTAATTGATATGTGTTTGGGCTTTGTTTCTGTTCAAGCAATTCTGCCGCAACGGTCGTTTCTGTCCAGTGTTCCGCGTTCCACGCCTCGCCGCTCGGTATCGGGGTATTGCACTTGTGCAGCTTTCCGCCGTGCGTGCAGTAGTCTCCCACCGCGTAGCTGCCCTCTGGGTCGTATGCCGCAGCCGCCGCGACGGCCAGCAGCACCAGCTGG
>NZ_CAWVCU010000022.1:0-18498 GCF_963927765.1 uncultured Agathobaculum sp.
GTTAAGGAATAGGACAACCGAGGGGCCGAGGCTCAAAAAAGCCCGGAATATCAAGGAAAATCATCGCTCAGACGATTGAAATACGGACTTTCTGCTGCTCGATGGCCTGACCGTGCGTGACAATATCCTGCTGCCGCGCATCATCGCTGGACAGACCGACGCGGCCATGGAGAATGATGCGGACAGCCTGTGCGACGTGTTCGGCATCACCGCGATCCGCGACAAGTACCCCGCCGAAATCTCGGGCGGTGAAAAACAGCGCACGGCGGTCGCCCGCGCACTCATCAACCGACCGCTGCTCATTCTCGCAGACGAGCCAACCGGCAATCTGGATTCCAAGTCCTCCCGCGCGGTCATCAACAGCTTTGCGCAGGCGCGGCGTGCGCTGGGCGCGACCATCTTCATGGTCACGCACGATTCCTTTGCCGCCTCTTTCTGCGACCGTGTCATCATCCTGCGCGACGGCGTGGTATGGCGCACCCTTTCCAAGGGTGCGCAGGAGCGCGGTGCATTTCAGGACACACTGCTGGATGCTATCCGCGAAATGGGAAAGGAGTGAGCGGTATGCGCACCTTTTCCGAAGTTTACGCCGCACTGCGGCGCAAAAACCGCGGGCAGTACGGCCTGCTGGCCGGATGCTGTTTCTTTTCCGTGCTGCTCATCACCGCCTATGCCTGCATGATGCGCTCCCCTACCATCCTGACCGTACTGCCCGAGGGCGGCGACAGCCGCAAGCAGGTGATGATGGTGTTCGTGCTGGCTGTCATCGGCTGCGCGGTGTTCACCACCTACGCCGCGGGTCTGTTCTTCCGTCAGAAATCCCGCGAAACCGGCGTGTTTCTCGCATTGGGTGCGTCGCGCCGTCAACTGCGCAACGAACTAGGGTTCGAACTGGCTGTGCTGTCTCTGAGCGCTTGCGCCGCAGGCGCGGTGCTTGGCGCGCCGCTTGCATGGTGCATCTGGCAATGCTTCCGCCTTCTGCTGGTCGATTCGGAAGAAATGCCGCTCGCCTTTGACCCGCAGGCCTATCTGCTCGCGCTGGTCTTTTCGGCCTATGTGGTCATCATGCTGTTTTTGCTGGCCGCGCGCTTCATCCGACGCACCAACATCATTGACATTGTACAGGAATCCCACAAGTCCGAACCGATTCACGTTGTCCCGCACTGGTATGGCCCGGTCGGGATCATGCTTGCCGTATGCGGAGCGCTGCTCGGCTACCTGATGCCCTCCTTCTTTGTCCGCGTGCTGCACTGGTACGCGCCCGGCTGGGTGGATGCTGTGTTTTATCTGCCGGTACTGATCGGCCTCTATATGGTGTTGCTGCACACGGTTGTCAACGGCTGGCGGTGCCGCAAAAACCGCTATAAAACCATTATTTCGGATGCCATGATGAAATTTCAGGGTCGCCAGACCGTGCGCAACATGCTCGTCATGGCACTTCTGATCGGCGGAGCGTATTTCGCTTCGTTTTACGCACCCATGATGGGCAGCAGCATGGCGCACAGCTACGACACGCGCCCCGTCGACTTTGCCTACCACTGGCGTGCGGATCAAGATATCCCTCAGCGGGACGAGGTGCAACGGCTGGCAGACGAAGCCGCGGTCGAGATCACCGCATGGGCGCAGCAGGAGGCAGCTGTACTGGGCGTCGACGGTACCTACTCGATCGAGACCGAAACCGGCTTCGGCACAACCTATACGACCGCCTACGCTGAGCTGCTGAACGGCGCGACGTTTTTCTCGGAACGC
Organism: uncultured Agathobaculum sp.; assembly: GCF_963927765.1. Lineage (NCBI taxonomy): Bacteria > Bacillati > Bacillota > Clostridia > Eubacteriales > Butyricicoccaceae > Agathobaculum > uncultured Agathobaculum sp. Next base: position 1,750 of record NZ_CAWVCU010000022.1, read on the forward strand.
GCATACAACGCCCTGACCGGACAGAACATCGACATACTGTCCGGCACCTGCGCCAACGTCCTTGATGACGAGGGCGGCAGCAGCTATCTGTCCGGCGGCGATGTCACTCATCTGACCAATATGACGACCGGCAAAACGCTCGATGTAACGCCCGCTGAACCGTTGCGCTATTCCCTGCTGCTGGGCTGCTATGTGCTGGATAACGTGGATTATACCGCTATCGCCGCTGGGCTGGACGATATCTATCGTGAGAAATATGTATTCTTCAACGTCGCGGACGCAGAGAACAGCTACACTTTTGCCAAGGCGCTGTTTGATGAAATCGTCGACCGCTCCGGCCCGGAGGTCGAAGTCGGCGACTACTACGACGATGTATCCGCCGCCATCGCCGCGCAGAAGGACGAACCGTACGACTTCGCCCCGAAAAATGCCGCCGCGCTCGGTCTGGGCACCATCGACTATGCCGACCGGGATTCCTCCGCTTTTCGTCTTTACTGGAAGTACATGCCGCAGTTCCGCGTGCTCGACAAGAACGACTTTATCACCACGATGGCGGTGTTCCTGATGCTGTTTGTGTTCATCGCGCTGGTCTGCTTTGCGGCAGTCATCGTGATCGCGTTCACCCGCTGCATGACCATCGCACTGACGAGCGCGCGCGTATATGACGATCTGCGTCACCTCGGCGCGCCAAACGCTTATCTGTTCCGCGCGGTGCGCGGACAGGTCAGCCGCGTGTTTGTTGTGCCCGCACTGACCGGCACCGGCCTGATCTGGGCGTTTTATATGATTATGCTGTACTTCAACGGCACGCCCTATGGGTTTACGAGCAGCGAACTGCAAGGTATGGCGACCTGCGCCGCCGTGGTGGCAGCAATATCCACACTGCTGTATCTGGTTTACCGACTGACGCGCCGCAGCGTCTGCCGCGCGCTGCACATCCACACCTGACTTGCTTGCCCGTGCGCATGCCCTTCCCGTTGGCATGCGCACGGGTTTTGTGCTACAATAGGCCCAGAGGTGATACGCTCTGTGAACCAGATTTTGATTATCGAGGATGATGCGGCGCTCGGCCGCGGACTGGTGCTCGCGCTGTCGGACGGCACGCGCACCTGCACGCTGGCCAAAAGCTGCGCGGAAGCGCGTCAGGCGCTGCAAACTGCATCCTTTTCGCTTGCTTTGTTGGACATCAACCTACCAGACGGCTCGGGACTGTCGCTGCTGGAAGAAATCCGCGCCAAAGGCGGCCCGCCGGTCATTTTGCTGACTGCAAACGACCTGGAAACCGATATCGTCACCGGCCTGACACTGGGCGCAGACGACTATATCACAAAGCCCTTTTCGCTGGCCGTGCTACGCGCCCGCGTAGATGCCGCGCTGCGCCGTGCTGCACCCGCTCCGTCTGCCACCGTGTTTCGACAGGACGGTTTTGTATTCGATTTTGACGCACTTTGCTTTTCTGCGGACGGACGCACGGTGCAGCTGTCCCAGACCGAGCAGCGGCTGCTGCGCCTGCTGATTGAAAACCGTGGGCATACCGTGCCGCGCAGCACACTGGTCGACCGCATCTGGACAGACGGCGCGGAATACGTCGACGAAAACGCGCTGTCAGTGACGGTCGGAAGGCTGCGGCGCAAGTTAGGTGCAGATGCGCCTATCCAAACCGTATACGGCGTGGGCTACGGCTGGGCGGTGAACCAATGACACCGTGGATCATAGCGCTCTGCGCTGTTCTCCTGGCAGCGGCTGTCATCGGCTATGACCGCTATCGAGTGTCCCGCACCATGCATACACTCGACCGCATGCTGGATGATGCCATCGGCGGCACATTTGCCGCATCTCGCTTTGACGAAAGCCGTTTATCCGCCATTGAAGCCAAGATGCAGCGCTATCTGGAAGCTAGAGGCACCTCCAAAGCGCAGCTGGCCGAGCAAAAGGCGCACGTGCAGGCGCTGATCGCAGACGTATCCCATCAGACCAAAACGCCGATCGCCAATATTCTGCTTTATGCTGAACTGCTGGGCGACAAGTCCTTGCCCGAGGACTGCCGCGACTGCGTGCAGGCACTGTCCGCACAGGCGGAGAAACTGCGTTTCCTGATCGAAGCGCTGGTCAAGGCCGGACGACTGGAAACCGGTGTGATCGCCGTCCATGCCAAACCGAACAGCGTTGCAACTCTGGTGCAGGACGCGCTGCTGGAAGCCGCGCCCAAAGCGGCGGCAAAAGGTATTTTTCTGTCCGGCACGCCCGCAGATGAGACCGCATGCTTCGACCACAAATGGACACTAGAGGCGCTGGGCAACCTGCTCGATAACGCGATCAAATACACACCCGCAGGCGGCAGCGTGACTGTCTCGGTCGTGCCGTATGAGCTGTTCTGCCGCATCGACGTGACCGACACCGGCATCGGTTTGAGTGAAGAGGAATCCAGCCGCGTATTTGCCCGCTTTTACCGTACGCCCGCCGCGCAGGAAGCGCCTGGCGTTGGGCTGGGACTGTATCTTGCGCGAGAAATTGCCGCAGCAAACGGCGGCTATATCAAAGTATCCTCACATCCGGGCGCAGGCAGTACCTTTTCGCTGTTTCTGCCGCGCAGAGAAGCCTAAATGTGACAAAACTGTTATATTTCAGAAAGGCTCTGGATAGATTGTTGTGATATCGTCTGTATTGTACCGGAACACCGGTGCAATGCAGACTTTTTTTCAGGAAGGAACATGGCTATGACGGTTTTACAAACGCAGAACCTACGCAAGATCTATGGCGCGGGCGACACCGCAGTACATGCACTCGACGGCGTCAATCTGACGGTGGAGAGCGGCGAGTTTGTCGCAGTGGTTGGCACATCCGGCTCAGGCAAATCCACCCTGCTGCACATGCTGGGTGGGTTGGATCGCCCGACAGACGGCAAGGTGTTCGTCGACGGCAGCGATATTTTCGCACTGAGGGACGATGAACTCACCATTTTCCGGCGCCGCAAGATCGGCTTTGTGTTTCAGGCATACAATCTGGTGCCTGTGCTCAGCGTATACGAAAACATTGTGCTGCCGATCGAGCTGGACGGCGGCACAATTGACCGCACCTATGTCGATGAAATCATCCGCACGCTGGGGCTGGAAAGCAAGCTGACAAACCTGCCCAGCCAGCTTTCCGGCGGGCAGCAGCAGCGCGTGGCCATCGCCCGGGCACTCGCCACCAAGCCCGCAATCGTGCTAGCTGATGAGCCGACCGGCAACCTCGACAGCCGCACCAGTCAGGACGTGCTGGCACTTCTAAAAGTGACGGGTGAAAAGTTCGGCCAGACCATCGTCATGATCACTCACAACGAGGAGATCGCCCAGCTTGCGCACCGCATCGTCCGCATTGAGGACGGGCAGATCGTGCACGCGTAAGGGGGTGCGCGACATGCTCAAGGTATCCAACCGCAAATGCATCCGCCGCCTGTCCGACCGCAGCCTGAAATCATCCAGAAACCGCAACATTATCGCGGTCATTGCCATTGCGCTGACAACTGTGCTGTTCACCTCACTGTTCACGATCGGCGCATCCATCAACTACTCCTTTCAGCAGCAGAATTTCCGGCAAGCAGGCGGGGATATGCACGCCACCTTCAAAAACCTGACCGAACAACAGCTGCTGGAGCTTCAAGACGACCCGCTCGCCAAAGAAACCGGTACGCGGCTGTTCATCGGCATGACGAACGACGAGCCGCCGTTTAACAAAAGCCATATCGAAATCAGCTACATGGACGAAAACGAAGCCAAGCATTATTTCATCGAGCCGGCTGAGGGTAGCCTCCCACGCGAAGGCACGGACGAGGCCGCCACCGACACCCGCGTGCTCGCACTGCTGGGCATCGAGCCAAAAGTAGGCGCTAAATTCACTATCCCGGTCGGCATCGACGAAAACACGCAGGATGCGAAATACGTCGAGCGCACGTTTACCCTTTCCGGCTGGTGGGAGTACGACAGCGCAATCGTTGCATCCAACGTCATCCTGCCGCGATCGGCTGCTGAAGAACTATGCGGACTTTCTACAGGCGCACCGCAAAGCCAGACCGGCAAATGGCACTTGGACATGATGTTTAACAATGCGTTCCACATCCGGGAAAAGGCGGAGCAGGTACTCGCAAACCACGGCTATCAATGCAGCGACCCCGAGGCGGACAACTATATCGCCATCGGCGTCAACTGGGGCTACTCGGCCGCGCAGTTTGACGCGGCAGCCGATCCGATGAGCGTGATTGCAATGATTGCCATGCTGCTGCTCATCATGTTCACCGGATATTTGATTATCTACAACGTGTTTCAGATCTCGGTGACGAACGATATCCGCTTTTATGGTTTGCTCAAAACCATCGGCACGACCGGCAAGCAGATCCGCCGCATGATCCGGCGGCAGGCGTTCCTGCTTTCGCTCTTTGGTATCCCGCTCGGCTGGATCGTCGGCTTTGCTCTCGGCGTCAAGCTGACACCGATCATCATGGAGCAAACGTCCAATACCGGCAGCTTTGTATCCTTTAACCCGTTGATTTTTGTCGGCGCAGCGGTTTTTTCGCTGCTAACCGTGCGCATTTCCTGCCGCAAACCCGGCAAAATGGCCGCGCGCGTCTCGCCCGTCGAAGCGGTACGCTATACCGATGCTGGCGTGCATCTGTCCAAAGCGCGCTGCGGCAAGCATGCCGCCCGCAAGCCCTCTGGCGCACGCCTGCCACACATGGCATGGGCAAATCTCGGCCGCAGCCGCGGCAAAACGGTCATCACGGTCATATCGCTTGCCCTTGCGGTTGTGCTCATGCAAATGACCTACACCTTTGCCATCGGCTTTGATATGGACAAATATTTAGCGGACAAATCAGCCGTCGATTTCATTGTGGGCGACGCATCTTATTTCCAGACCGGTGCGGGCTTTACCTCGACCAATGAAGCCGTCCCCGAAAACGTTATCGCAGACATCGACGCCGTCGGCGGTATCACTGAATCCGGCCGCATTTATGGGCAGGTTTCCGGCGTGCAGGAATTCGTCACCGAAGACTGGTACCGCCAGAGCTGGGGACGATGGAATACAGCAGAAGCGCTCGATTTGATGGTGCAGCAAACCGAACACACAGATGACGGTCTGCTGGCCGACCGCGCCCAGCTGTACGGCATGGAGGATTTCCCGCTCTCGCGCATCACCGTGCTGGACGGCGATCTGTCCGACCTGTCCGACCCAACGAAAAATGCAGTCGCCGCAGTCTACACCGCAGACGACTACGGCGACCCGGAAGAACAATCCCACTGGGCGAAGGTGGGCGACACGGTACACCTGCGCTATGTGGAGGAACTGGAATACTATTATGCGGATACGGGCGAGGTCATCCCCGCGGATGAGGTAGATGCAGCCTATATGGGTGACCGCGACATTATCTCGCGCGCCAAAACCTATCGCGACGCGGAATATACGGTCGTGGCGGCGGTTCTGATCCCCGGCTCGATTGACTACCGCTTTTATGGCGCCGACCAGTTCGTCATGGGTGCCGAGCGGTTCAAGCAGGATACACAGACCAGTTCGGTGATGACCTATGTATTCGACACGGCGGACGATGCAACCGACCGCATGGAAGCCTTTCTCGCCGACTACACCGAAAACGTGCAGCCGCTCTTCGATTACGAAAGCAAAAAGACTTATCAGGCCGAGTTCGAGGGATTTCGTACCATGTTCCTGACGCTGGGCAGTGCACTCAGCCTGATTATCGGACTGGTGGGCGTGCTCAACTTCCTTAACGCTGTGCTGACCGGCATCATTACGCGGCGGCATGAGTTTGCTGTGCTGCAAGCCATCGGCATGACGGGCACACAGCTCAAGCGCATGCTGATGCTGGAGGGGTTATACTACGCCATTCTTGCGCTTGCACTCAGCTTTGCGCTGAGTGTGACGCTTGGCCCAGTTATCGGTACAGGCTGCTCGACCGTGTTCTGGTTTTTCTCCTATCGCTTTACGCTCCTGCCTTTTGCGCTGCTGCTGCCGGTGTTCGTATTGCTGGGGCTTGCCATCCCGCTCATCACCTGCCGCAGCGCCGTGCGCCACACCATTGTCGAGCGTCTGCGCACGGAGGAATAACCGCGAAGCAGACCTCTCTGTACTTTCCTGAACGCAGATCGGATTTCTCCGATCTGCGTTTTTACATATGTGACAAAATTTTCTCACAAACGCTTTCCGCCTTTTGCCATCGTGTATATCATCCGTCCTATTTATGCAGAATATATGTACATTCATCATACATAACACAACATAATGTGCAATCCACATCCGAAATGCACTTTTACTTTTCACCACTTTCTGGTATAATAAATATGAATAATACTACGGTAACCACAGTTTCGGACACATGCACAGAAGAAAACTGCCATGAAAGAAACCGCTGGAAGCCTGCTATAAAATGGGGAATACTATGAAAGAGAAAACACTGGTCATCACAGGCATGGGGGCGGTCACGCCCATCGGCATCGGGGTTTCTGCCTACTGGGAGGCGCTGGTTTCCGGTCATTGCGGCATCGGTCGGATCACGCGCTTCGACGCATCCGACCTTCCAGTGCAGATCGCAGCCGAGTTAAAAGGCTTTGATCCCGCTGACCACATGCCCAAAACCCTTGCACGCACGATGGACCCATTCATGCAGTTCGCATTCGTTGCAGCGCAGGAAGCGCTGACAGACAGCGGCCTTGCCATTGAGCCGGAGGCCGACCGCATCGGCATTGTCATGGGCACAGCCATGGACGGCGTGACCACGGTGGCGCAGACGCAAGCCGCCTTCGACGCGGGACATCGCGTCGGCCCTCGCTTTGTGCCCATGACCATCGGCAACATCGCCGCCGCACAGATTGCGATTGCGCGCGGCATCCGCGGGCCGAGCCTGACGCTCAATACCGCCTGCTCGGCGGGCGGCGACGCGATCATGACCGCCGCCATGCTGCTGCGCGCGGGCGAAGCGGATGCCGTGCTCGCGGTCGGCGGTGAAAGCATCCTGTGCCCGATCGTTGTGTCCGGTCTGTCGCAGGCCAAGGCGCTCTCCCGCCGCAACGACGACCCCGAAACCGCCTGTCGTCCGTTCGACGCAGAGCGGGATGGCTTCGTCATCGGCGAAGGCGGCGGCGCGCTGCTGATCGAAACCGAAGAGCACGCGCTGGCGCGCGGCGCGAAAATCCATGCCGTGCTGGCGGGCTACGCCAACACCTCGGATGCACACCATGTCACCGCTCCCTGCCCAGACGGTGCAGGCGCGGCCCGCTGTATGCAGCTGGCGCTCAAAAAAGCCGGCATGCAGCCGTCCGACATCAGTTATATCAACGCACATGGCACCTCTACCCCGCTGGGTGACAAAGCCGAAACGCTGGCGGTCAAGGCTGTATTCGGCGGACGCGAAACCGCGCCCCCGATCTCCTCGACCAAGTCCGCGACCGGTCACCTGATGGGCGCGGGTGGCCTGACTGAAGCAATCGCCTGCATCAAGGCGATCCAGACCGGCATGCTGCCGCCGACGCTGCATCTGACTACCCCTGACCCGGACTGCGACCTTGATTATGTACCGAACACCGCGCGTCCGGCCAAAATTTCCGCCGCTATGTCCAATTCTTTGGGCTTCGGCGGCCAAAACTCCAGCATTATCGTGTCCCAATACCAGAAATGAGGCGAATCCCACTTTGCAAAACCAATACACCTATGATATCACCATGTTCCGCGAGACGTTTGAAACACGTTTCACCTATCTGAACGGCTTTCTGCGCAACGTCTCCCGCTTTGGCAGCCGTCCCGCGCTGCATGACCCACTCTCCGGCCGTCGCTGGACGTATGCCCAACTCAATGCCGAAGCCAACCGACTGGCGCACGCGCTGCGCGCAGACGGTGTGGGCAAAAACGACGTGGTGATGTTCACCCTGCTCAACTCGCCCGAATTTGTGTTCTGCTATCTGGCAGCGCATAAAATCGGCGCCATCGCCTGTCCGGTCAACTACCGCCAAGGTGCAGGCGAAATTGCGCTCGTGATCGACGACAGCCGCCCCAAGGCGTTCATCTATGATGCGGAATTCGGAGAACTTTCCGGCGGGGCGCTCGAACTGTGCGAGCATAAGCCTGCCTGCGTCGTGATGGTGGACTACAAGGGCGGCGCACAGACACCCGACGGTCATGTGCGCTATAACGATTACACTGCCGCACAGCCCGAAACCGATCCCCCGATCGACTTTGCGCCGCATATCTACGATGAAACCACCCGGCTTTACACCTCGGGCACGACCAATCGTCCCAAGGGTGTGCCGATCAACAATATCAACGAAGTGCTGTCCGCGCACGATGTGATGATGCACTTCCCGCTCGGCCCGACTGACCGCACGATGAATATGACCCCGTGGTTCCACCGCGGCGGCATCCATTCGGGTGGACCGTGCCCGACGCTGTACGCGGGCGGTGAGGTCGTCATCCTGCGCGACTTTGCTCCCAAGCGCTGTCTGGAATACGCTGAAAAGTATCAGATCTCGTTCCTGATTGGTGTGCCGACCATCATTGCGATGCTCGCCCGCACGCAGGAGCGCACCCCCGCCGACCTGTCCGCGCTGCGCGGCATCGTCACGATGGGCGCACCGTTTGAAAAAGCCGCATGCGAAAAATACATGCAGCTTTTGACCCCCAACATTTTCAACGGCTACGGCACGACCGAAACCTTCTGGAACACCTTCCTGCGCCCGTTCGACCTGCCGGAAATGGCTGGCTCCGCCGGACGCTCGTGCACGGATGACGAGGTGCGGCTAGTCGCCATCCATGAGGACGGCACACACGCCGAACCGGAAGAAACCGTTCCGCATGACAACGAAACGCCGGGCGAAATCATCATTTCTTCGCCTGCAAAAAGCGCGTTCTGCTACTTCAACAACCCGGAAATGACCGCCCAGAAGTTCTACAAAGGCTGGCTGTACACGGGCGACGTGGGCGTATGGGATGAAAACGAGTTTGTCACCGTGTCCGGCCGCAAGGACGATATGATCGTGTCCGCGGGCGAAAACATCTACCCAACCCAGATCGAAGCAGTGCTGAACGAACACCCCAAAGTTGCGGAAAGCGCGGTCATCGGCGTGCCTGACCAGCTGCGCGGCGAGGTGGTCGCGGCGTATGTTGTCCCGTCGGACGAGAGCCTGACAGTAGAGGAACTCAAGGACTACTGCGTACACAGTCCGATGCTGTCCTCTTATAAGTGGCCCCGCATTTACCACATTGTCAAAGAGCTGCCGCACACAGCGACCGGCAAACTGATGCACTATAAGCTGCGCCAGCAGGTGCAGCAGCAATAAAAAAGACGGCTTGAGCAGTGCTCAAGCCGTCTTTTTCTGTTGTTGTGCCGCGGTTTCCTGCGGCGCATCCGCCTGCCCGAGCAGACGGCGGTAGGTCAGGTCGATCGCAAACGCACCGAGCGGCGCGGTGATCAGGATGGCAAGTACTGCCACGGTCAGTACGATCTGTCCGCAGCCCAAACCAAGCGAGAGCGGCACCGAACCAATTGCAGCCTGTACGGTCGCCTTGGGCGTGTACGCCAGCATGCAGAACAGACGCTCCTTTCGGTCAAGCGCGGTGTGCAGCAGGCAGACAAACACGCCCGCCATGCGGAACACCAGCGCGCCAAGCACGACCAGCACGGCCGCAACACCCGCTGCTGCCGCATAGCCGATGTCCACCGTCGCACCGACCAGCACGAACAGCAGCACTTCAGCCGCAACCCACAGGCGGTTATACTTGCCCGACAGACGCGCCGCCAGCTCGGGACGGCGACGGTTGATTGCAATGCCGCAGCTCATCACCGCGAGCAGTCCGGAAAACGGCACGATGCCCTTGACTGCGTTTTCCAGCGCAACAAACAGGAACGACAAACTAAGCAGCACAACCACCTTGACCGAATCGCGCACATGAATACGACGGTACACCGCACCGAATGCGACGCCCGCCAGCAGGCCGAACGCAATACCAGTCACGATCGAGACCGGAATCTGCACAAACGTCGCGGGCGATACCGTGCCGCCCTGCGCAAGACCGGTAAAGGCGGTAAACATGACGATGACAAACACATCGTCCACCGATGCGCCCGCCAAAATCATCTGCGGGATGCTGTGCCGCGCGCCGTAGCCCAACTCCATCAGCCGCAGCATTTTGGGCACGATAACGGCGGGCGACACCGCCACCACTACCGCGCCCATGATGGCGGCATCCAGCACCGAAATACCGAGCAGCCGCGGTGCGAGCAGGATCATACCCACCATTTCAAAGCAGGCGGGTACAAAGCACAGCAGCACCGCCGGACGGCCCACTTTTTTCAAATCTTCCAGATTGAGCGACAGTCCTGCGCGCGTCAAGATAATGATAAGTGCGAGCTGACGCAGGTCAGCAGAGATGCCCAAAATGGACGCGTCCAGCAGGTTGAGCACATACGGCCCAAGCAGGATGCCGGTCAGCAGCATGCCCAGCAGACTGGGCAGCCGCAGCCGGGTGACGATCCATCCCAAACTCATCCCCACCAGAAAAATCAGGGCAAGACTTGTTAACATCGTATTTTCCTCCTACTTGTTTCCCGTTTGCAGGCACAAAAAAAGCTGATAACCCTGCAAACAATTTGCAGAAGTCATCAACTTTATCAGCGGTTTTGGCTCTTATGCCACGGGAGCACTTCATTCCCTCGGATGGTATTATACCGCGCGCAGTGCCGGCTGTCAAGCCACAGCGCACATTCCCCCTTTGTGAACAAAATGAAAATTCCGTAAATCATACTTGACTTTGTCAAGTCTTATGCTTATACTTGACAAAGTCAAGAAAGGAGCATATTCCTGATGGTGAATACCTTAGCCTATTATTCCACGGTGCTGTCCCGCAGCTTCACCGCCTATACTGCGCATGTGCTTGAGCAGCTCGGGCTGAGCCAGGGACTACTGTATCCGCTGCTCTATGTCGGCCGCCATCCGGGCTGCACACAGGCCGAACTGACGAACGCACTCGGTCTGGACTGGGGCTACTGCCAGCGCAGCACACTGCGGCTGGTGGAGGACGGTTTCTTCCTGCGGGAAAAACAGGGCCGTGCCTATCGCCTGACCCTGAGCGAAAAGGGCATGCAGGCGTTTGAAACCAGTCATCAAGTGTTTTTTGACTGGGACAACGATGTGCTGCAGCCGCTGAGCGAACAGGAACGCGCGCAACTGCTGGCGCTGCTCGCCAAAGTCAAAGAAAAGGAAGCGAATACCAAGCTATGTACGAGACGATAAACAGCCCGGTAAACTACGGCGGGCTGACCCTGAAAAACCGCATCATTTTTGCCCCCACCTCGATGAGTCTGTCCGAGGACGAACTAATCGCCCGCTATCGCGCCATTGCCGCAGGCGGCTGCGCGATGATTATTCTGGGCGATGTGCCGGTGCTGAAGCACGGCTTCGGCCCGTCGCTTTACACCAAAAAGGGCTTCGCCCTCTATCAGCGCATTGCCGAAACCGTGCATGCTGAGGGTTGCCTGCTGTGTGCGCAGCTGCACCAGTCGGATTCCAATATCAAAGCCATGCTCAAGTACATCCCGGGTGTGCTCACCAAGCGCATCAGCATGGCCGACCTGCGCCCGCTGCTGAATGAACAGGTCGGGCCGTATATCACCAATTTGCCGGCACGCAAGATTCACGAAATCACGGATGCCTTCGGGGACGCTGCCGTGCTCGCGCACAAAGCAGGCTTCGACATGGTGCAAATTCACGGCGACCGCATGTGCGGCAGCTTCAGCTCAACCGTATACAACCACCGCACGGATGAATACGGCGGCAGCTCGGAAAACCGCGCGCGTTTCGCTGTTGAGGCTGTCAAGGCGGTGCGCCGCCGCCTGCCTGATCTGCCAATCGACTACAAGCTGGCCGTGCGGCAGGAAAATCCGCACTATGGCAACGCTGGCGTATTGCAGGAGGAGCTTCCCGTATTCGTCCCACTGCTCGAGCAGGCAGGCGTGACCAGCTTTCATGTCACGCTGGCGAACCACGGCGAACTGACCGACACCATTCCGCCTGCCAATCATCCATATTTCCACGCAGAAGGCTGCTTTCTGCCGTTCTGCGACGCGGTACGGCAGCTGACGAAGCTGCCCATCTGCGGTGTCGGCGGACTGACGCAGCCGGACTTCATCGAGCAGCAGCTTGCCTCTGGCCGCATTGATTGCGCGGCCATGAGTCGCCAGCTGATTGCCGATCCGGACTGGCCGCGCAAGGTTTGCTCCGGCCATGCAAACGAAATTCGGCGCTGTGTGCGCTGCAACAAAAAATGCCTTGGCGGCATGATGGCCCACCAAGGCGTACATTGCATCTATGAAAGGAAGGAAAACGCATGACTTACGCAATCGTTTACAGCAGCAAGACCGGCAACACCCGCCTGCTGGCTGAAACCCTCCGCGATACCCTGCCTGCCGATGACTGCCTGTATTTCGGCACGTCAAGCGACGAAGCCCTGCGCGCCGAACGCATCTATGTCGGCTTCTGGACGGACAAGGGCACCTGCGACGCAGACACCGCTGCATTTCTCTCGCGTGTGACCACGCAGGAGGTATTTCTGTTCGGCACGGCGGGCTTCGGCGGCGCGCCGGAATATTTCGACAAAATCCTGTCCGCCGCACGTCAGAACCTGCCGGATGGCGCGACCGTATGCGGCAGCTACATGTGTCAGGGTAAAATGCCTGCGACTGTCCGCGCCCGCTACGAAGCCATGGAGAACAGCCCGCGCCGTCAGGCCATGCTCGACAACTTCGATGCCGCGCTGTCCCATCCGGATGCGGCTGACCTGGAGCATCTGCGGGAGATGGCACTCCGTCGATAAGCCTGCTACTTGAAAAAGCCGATGTGCAGTCAATTGCACATCGGCTTTTTCATTTAAATTATGCCAGCCATTGCAGATTTTTGTCCTCTGCTAGACTGCTCAAACCATAGACAAACAGGACTTCATCGACCGGATGCTCCTGCATCCAATCCGAAACCGTCTGCCGCTTGAAATACCGCAGGTCGATCAAGTCGATCGTGCGATATTCCTCCGCAAGGAAAGGAGCAAGTGCATGAGCATAGGAATCCTTTACCACCAGCAGCCGCTTGTCACTATCCGCGTTGGTTTCAATATGGATGCGCGCATGATTGCCGCTCAAGAATACCGGATATTTATCCGCCTCGCTGAGATATTCCCGAAACAGCATGCCCTGCTGCACAATCGGCTCCCGACGGTTGCCGTCATGCACGCTGATTACCGCTTGCAAATCCGGATCGGTCCACAGTTCGATCTCATCCGGCGGCGTCAGCCACAGGCCGCTTTTGGAGTACGAAGTGCCGTAAAAATCCGACACCCGCTCCACCGAAAAAGCGTCGCGTGAGACGGCTGGCTCCCTCATCTCCTGCATCAGCAGACAGTATGCACGATAAGCGCCCTCAGTTGTCCAGTGGTGGTCGGTACGATAATAGAGTTTGTCCCTCTCTTCTGCAGCGCTGAAATCTTCCATCACGTCCAGCCATTGCAGGCTGTCGCCTGCGATGCGCCGCGCCTGCTCCAGCATATCTGCATCCGGGTAATCCAGATGCAAAGCGGGCAGCTTGTCCTCCACCACTGCGCCCGCGGTCGGAATCGCCATCAGATAAACGGGCACGGATTGCGCCTGCGCAAACGCGGTGATTGCCTGCATATTGTCCTGCAAGATCTGTCTGTCGTCCGAAAGCGGCGCGGGAAACAGCCATCCATCTGCACCGGAGATAATACTGCCCGCAGCGCCCCGTCCCTCTGCCTGCTCCAGATAAGCATTTACGCCCACCCATCCATCTCGTCCCGGGAAATGATCGGACAGATACCGTTCCACGTCCTGAAACAGGCTGCCGTCCGCGATGCCCTCTGCACTGATAACAGGCTTCTGCGCCAGCACACGCTTCTCGTTTTGCGAAAAAGAACGGTGTGGCAGCAACCAAAATGCCGCTTGCGTACCAATCAAAACCCCGGCGAACAAAAGCGCCACCGCACGGGGATGCCGAAATTGCATGCGTATTGTCTCCTTTAGAACCGAAAATACAAAAACGGATTATAACTCTGCGCCACCAACGCCGCACAGCTTGCTGCAAGCAGCAGCAGGCACCAAACCGGTGCGCCCCACTGCACGAAGCGCGCCTGATCATGGCGCTGCACCAACCGGGCTGCAAGCGGCAGGGACGCCAACACCGCCACGAGGAACAGCGGCAGATAGGACAGCACCCAAACCACCGCCTGCGCACCGATCAATCCGCCCGATAAGGCAAACATGGCGTGCAGATACCTCGCCAGCGCGCTGAAATCCTCGATGGCAAACAACACCCAGCCCAGCGTTACCAACGCCATGGTCAGCACATGCCGCAGCACACGCGGCACGCGCGCTAGCCGCGCCTCCCCGATCAGGCGTTCCGCTATGAGCAAGACAAAGTAATACAGTCCCCACAGCACATAGTTCCATGCTGCGCCGTGCCACAGTCCGGTCAGCGCCCAAACGATGAACAAATTGACAAACGTCCGCGTCGTCCCGCGGCGGCTGCCGCCCAGCGGGATATACACATAATCGCGGAACCATTGGCTGAGCGTGATATGCCAGCGTCGCCAAAACTCTTTGATGCTCTGCGCGGCATAAGGATAGCGGAAGTTGACCGGGATTTCAAACCCGAACATGCTGCCCAGTCCACGCGCCATATCTGAATAACCAGAAAAATCAAAGTATATCTGCATGGTAAACGCAGCCGCGCCCATCCACGCACCCAGTAGTCCGATGCCATCCGGCAGCGCGCGTAAACCCTCCCACAGCTGTCCCATGGGATTGGCCAACAGCATCTTTTTGCCGAGACCGATCATCAGCAGGCAAAAGCCGTTGTCGATCTTGTTCCAAGTTTCCTCGCGCGCTGCTAGTTGGCCGCGCAGCTCCTCATAGCGCACAATCGGCCCGGCGATCAGCTGCGGGAAAAAGGTCATATAAGTGGCAAAGGACACCACACTTTTCTCCGCGGGCGCGGTTTTGCGATAAACATCCACCACATAAGAAATCACTTGGAAGGTATAAAACGAGATGCCGAGCGGCAGCGGGAGCGGCTTTGCAAGCACCTGCCCCAGCCCCATCGTATCCAGCAAAAAACCGGTATACTTGAATACAATCAACAGACCCAGATCGAGCACCAGCGCGGCAATCAGCCACAGCCGACAGGTCCCTGCTTCGGCGCAGGCGGTAATGCGCCGTCCAATCAGCCAATTGGCAACCGCTGTGAGCAGAATGACCGGCAGAAACCACGGTTCTCCCCATCCATAGAAAACCAGATTGGCCGCCAGCAAAAACACATTGCGCCATCGGCGCGGAAAACAATAATATCCCACCAAAACGATCGGCAGGAAGAAAAACAGAAAAGCCAACCCGGCGAAGCTCAATTTGGCACCGCCTTTACGGATTCAGCAAGTCCTGTACGGCTGTTTTCGCCGCGGCATTGTCCGCTGTAACGCAGAACACAACATAGACACCGTCCTGCTCGAGCACTGCGCTTTCCAGCTTAGGCACTTCCTCCGGCTTATAATCCGAATAGCCCTTGATCCAACTGTCCGTAAAGGTTTGCAGCGCATCAGCAATGCTCTGTGCTGCGTCTGCATCGGTCGCCTCGAACACCGCAAGGCTCTCCGCCGTCGCACCGCTGCCCACATAGGCCGCGCTGTCCTGCACCAACTCCGTATCGACATCATAAAATCGGCAAGCTCCCGCGCTGTCCATATCAATCATCTGATCGGTAAAGCTCATGCTGTCCTTCAGCTGCTGTACGGCATCCGCCGGATTGATTTCCGCCTGCTGCTTGCCGCAGCCTGCCACTGTCATGCAAAGGGCGGCAGCCAGCGCTGCCGCACACCGTTTCATCTGCTGTCTCATTTTTCTTCCGCCTCCGCAATGCTCTCTTTGAGAAGTTCCGCCCATTTTTCCGTATATTCCTTTGCGGGATGGATGCCATCCGCCGCCGCATCCGCAGGCAAGCAGCCGTTTTCGTCCGCCAGCGCCGAAAAGGCATCCACATATACCGCGCCATTTTCTTCCGCGATCTGCTCAATCTCCGCGTTGCACGCCTGAATCGAAGCATTATTGGTATTGTCCTCGTTTTTCTCAGACGCTTCCTCCGACACCGGAGGGATGGCCGAAAGATAGATGACAGCATCCGGACAATACGAACGCGCCGTCTCAATCACTTTGGTATATTCCTCCGTAAACGCTGTTCGGTTGGTCCAGCCAAGCTCGTTTTCCCCGAAGAAAAAGATAATATGTGCAAAATCCTGCTCTTGCAGCCGCTCGATGACCGGGGTTTCGGTATCCTCGCCCAACAGCATCGGCTGATCGAAAACACTGTTGACATTGAGCCCAACACGGTAATAATAAGACGCTTCTGGCATCGCGTCATAGGTATAAAAACTGTCGATATAAGAATTGCCGACCAGCGCCGTATCCGCAAAGGCGGTGCGCTGCGTCTGTGCTTGTCCTGTTCCCCCATTGGATAATTGTGTCTGTTCCCCTGCCTGTGTCCGACCGGAACAACCGGTCAAACAAAGCGCTGCCAAAACACCAGCCAACATGGACTGTGTCCTCATTTCCATCCGTTCCCTTCGTTGCTCATAATTTGTCGAATTCTCTGGCAAAGGATTATATACCACAAATGTAGAACCAAAACAACAAAGGTAACAACATTGTTGTCATACTGATAC
>NZ_CAWVCU010000023.1:0-8354 GCF_963927765.1 uncultured Agathobaculum sp.
GCAGCACATCGGTCAGGATACCGTGCGCTGCATCGCGATGGAGTCCACGGACGGTTTGGTGCGCGGCATGAAGGCCGTTGATACCGGCGGACCGATCACGGTCCCGGTCGGCGACAAGAATCTGGGCCGTATTTTCAATCTGCTCGGCCAGCCGGTGGACAACAAGCCGCCGGTCGAGGGCGAGGAGCGCTGGCCCATTCACCGTCCTGCGCCTTCTTATGAGGAGCAGGAATCCACGACCGAAATCCTCGAAACCGGCATCAAGGTCATCGACCTGATTGCGCCGTATGCCAAGGGCGGTAAAATCGGCCTGTTCGGCGGCGCGGGCGTCGGCAAGACGGTTATCATCATGGAGCTGATTAACAACATCGCCAAGCAGCACGGCGGTATTTCGGTATTCACCGGCGTTGGCGAGCGTACTCGTGAGGGTAACGACCTGTATAACGAAATGCAGGAATCCGGCGTTATCAACAAGACCGCGCTAGTTTACGGCCAGATGAACGAGCCGCCCGGAGCACGTATGCGCGTGGCGCTTTCCGGCCTTACCATGGCGGAGTACTTCCGCGATGTCGAGGGACAGGACGTGCTGCTGTTTATCGACAACATTTTCCGTTTCACGCAGGCGGGTTCCGAGGTTTCCGCGCTGCTCGGCCGTATGCCGTCGGCGGTAGGCTATCAGCCGACGCTGGCGACCGAGATGGGCGCGCTGCAGGAGCGTATCACCTCGACCAAGAAGGGCTCGATCACGTCCGTACAGGCGGTTTACGTTCCGGCGGACGACCTGACCGACCCCGCGCCGGCGACCACGTTCTCGCATCTGGATGCGAAGGTCGTTCTGTCGCGTGATATCGCGTCGATGGGTATTTATCCGGCGGTCGATCCGCTGGATTCGTCCTCGCGTATCCTGACCGCGGACGTGGTCGGCATCGACCACTACGAGGTCGCGCGTGCGGTACAGTCCATTTTGCAGAAGTACAAGGACTTGCAGGACATCATCGCCATCCTCGGTATGGACGAGCTGTCCGACGAGGATAAGCTGACGGTTGCCCGCGCCCGTAAGATCCAGAACTTCCTGTCGCAGCCGTTCCATGTTGCGGAGCAGTTCACGGGCTTCCAGGGCAAGTATGTTCCGGTAGCGGAGACCATCCGCGGCTTCCGCGAGATCCTCGACGGCAAGCATGACGATCTGCCCGAGTCGGCGTTCCTGTTTGCCGGCACCATCGACGAGGTCGTGGAGAAGGCGAAGAAGGGGGCATAATATGGCTACCTTTCATCTCAAGGTGATGACGGTCGACCGCTGCTTTTATGACGATGAGGTGGACCGCATCGTCGTCCGCACCACGCAGGGCGATGTCGGCATCCTGCCGCACCATATGCCGTATACGGCGGCGCTCGGCATCGGCGGACTGACCATCATCAAGGATGGGCAGTCTCGTGTCGCTGCGATTGCAGGCGGTTTTGTGGATGTGTCGCGTGAGCAAACGGTCGTACTCGCCCGCACCTGCGAATGGGCGGACGAGATCGACATCAACCGCGCCCGCGAAGCTGCGGAGCGTGCCCGTGCGATCCTCCAGCAGAAGGAGAGCGAGCATGAGCACGATGTGGCACAAATCAAACTGAAAAAGGCTATCAACCGCATGCGCATCGCGGGGGACAAGTGACCCAAAGCCGTCCGTTCTTGAAACGGACGGCTTTTTTTGCTATACTGGGGAACGAGACCGAAATGAAGGTGACCGAAATGGGAGAAAAAAACGGACAGATGTCGGAATCGCTGCTGCTTGGTGGTTTGCTCGCGCTGGCCGGCGGTTTTTTTGATGCATATACCTATCTTTGCCGCGGCGGGGTGTTCGCCAATGCGCAGACCGGCAATATTGTACTGTTCGGCCTTGAGTTGGCTGAGCGTCAGTGGCTGCGCGCACTGACTTATCTGCTGCCCATTCTGGCGTTCGCGCTAGGCGTGGTCGCAGCCGAGCTCATCAAACGGCGCGGCAAGCGGGAGCACCGCCCGGACGGTGCGCTGCATTGGCGGCAGACAATCGTGCTGGTCGAGGTTGTGATACTGGCAGTGGCGGCTTTTGCGCCGCAAAACCTGAATACTGCGGTCAATATCTCGATTTCTTTTGTCTGCGCCATGCAGGTCGAGACCTTCCGCAAGGTGCGCGGCAGCGCGTTCGCCACGACGATGTGCACGGGCAACCTGCGCTCGGGCACTGAACAGCTGGTGCTCTGGCGGCAGAACGGTGACCGGAAGGCCGCCAGCAAGGCGCGGCATTATTACGCGATCATTCTATGGTTCATCGTGGGTGCGGCGCTCGGCGCGCTGTGCACCAACGCATGGGGGGAGCGTGCACTGCTGCTAACCTGTGCGCCGCTTCTGGCTGCATTTGGTTTGATGTTCCGAGAGGAAGAGACCCACGCCTCTGTTTAACGAAAAAGCGTGCCTTTGGGCGCGCTTTTTTTGTATCATTTGAACGGTGCAGCGGTATTCGCTTCCGTTGACATTTGCTAACTGCCATTTTATAATAAAATGGCACAGGGCCTTTTTGGCAGTGCATGGGGGCAAAGTATGAAAACACTGAATAACTTAAAGCCGGGACAGAGCGGCGTGGTCGAATCCATCACGGCAGAGGGCGCGCTCAAACGGCACTTTCTTGATATGGGGATCACCAAGGGCGTGGTGGTGACAATGGAGCGCATTGCGCCGTTCGGCGATCCGGTCGCGGTGCGTCTGCGCGGCTACAGCCTGTCGCTGCGGCGTGCGGAAGCGAAAAAAATAGTGCTGGAGGAACGCGCATGAGCAGCAAAAAAACCATTGCCATCATTGGCAATCCGAACAGCGGCAAAACCACGCTGTTCAACCGGCTCACCGGCTCCAACCAGCATGTCGGCAACTGGCCGGGCGTGACGGTCGATCGCAAGACCGGTCATATCTGTCACGACGGCGTGGGCATTGACATTGTCGATCTGCCCGGCATTTATTCGCTTTCACCTTATACGCAGGAGGAGATCATCGCGCGTGAGTTCGTCCTGTCGGACGAGCTGGACGGTATATTGAATATCGTGGACGCGGCGAATATTGAACGCAATCTGTATCTAACCTTGCAGCTCATCGCGTTGGGCTTGCCGATGGTGGTGGCGCTCGGCTTTATGGACGATGTGCGCGCGCAGGGGATTGAAATCGACTGCGATGTGCTGTCTGAGCGGCTCGGCGTGCCGGTCGTGCCGATTTCCGCCAAAAAGGGCGAGAATATGCACAATCTGCTCGATGGACTGGCGCATCATATGCGTGCGCCGGATAAGCAGCCGCCGTATTTGCATGGTGTGGGTGCGGCGATCCGCCGCGCAGCAGAGCAATTGCGGCCGCTGCCGCTGCGGCAGTGCAGCCTGCCGTTTTATGCAGCAAAGCTGCTGGAAGGGGATTCCGCGATGTGGGCGCAGATGGACCGGCTGCAGATGCCGGAGCACATGCGCGAGGAGATCAATTCCATTGCAGCGGGTATGCAGAGCCACGCCAACCTGACGGATAAAGAAATGGTGCTGGCGGATGCACTGTATGACTATATTGAGGAAGTCGTGCGCGCCGCCTACCATCGGCCGAAGGTACATAAAGAGACGCTGACCGAGCGCATTGATAAAATCGTTTTGCACCGCGTATGGGCGCTGCCGATTTTCGCGTTTTTCATGTTCCTGATGTTCTGGTGCACCTTTGGGCCAATCGGTTCGCTGCTGGGCGATGGGATGGAATATCTGATCCAAAGCATCATTTCGCCTGCGATTCGCAATGGCTTGACGGCGGCGCATACACAGGACTGGCTGATTGGCCTGATTTGCGACGGCGCGATCGGCGGCGTAGGCGGTGTTCTGAGCTTTTTGCCCCAGATCGTGATTCTGTTCTTTTTCCTGTCTGTTTTGGAGGATACCGGTTATCTGGCACGCGTGGCGTTCATCATGGACACGCTGCTGCGCCGCATCGGTCTGTCGGGCAAGTCGTTCGTGCCGATGCTGATGGGCTTCGGCTGTACCACGCCTGCGGTCATGGCGGCGCGCACGATGGAAAACGACGCTGACCGCCGCATGACCATTATGCTGACGCCGTTCATGTCCTGCGGCGCGAAGCTGCCGGTCTATGCATTGGTGGCGGGCGCGCTGTTTGGCGCGCATCAGGGGCTGGTGGTCATCAGTCTGTATGTGCTGGGTATTCTGATGGGCATTCTGGCAGGTTTTTTGCTGAAAAAGACGATTTTCAAAGAGGTTTCCTCGGGCTTTGTGCTCGAATTGCCGACCTATCGTCTGCCGTCCTTCAAAGGCACGGTGCTCAATATGTGGCAGAAGGCCAAGGATTTCATCACACGCGCCGGTACGCTCATTTTCCTGATGAGTGTGGTCATCTGGCTGCTGCAAAACTTTACGCCCTCGCTTGATGTGGCGCAGAACGCAGGGGAGAGCATTCTGGGCGTGATCGGCACATTCATTGCGCCGATTTTCCGGCCGCTGGGCTTCGGACAATGGCAGGAGTCGGTTGCGCTGTTGACCGGATTGGTGGCAAAGGAAGCGGTCGTATCCACGATGAGCGTGCTGTATGGTGCAGGCGGAGATAGTGCGATGCTGTCCGGTCTGCTCGGTACAGTGTTCACTCCCTTGGCCGGATATTCCTTCCTGGTGTTTACGCTGCTGTATATGCCCTGCATGTCCGCTTTTGCTACCATCAAGCGGGAAATGGGCGGCTGGCGCTGGGCGTTTGGCGCTGCTGCGTTCCAGACCGTGCTGGCTTATCTTGCAGCGATGGTGGTTTATCAAGTTGGCAGCCTGTTCCTGTAAGGGATCAAAAACCGATAGAAAGGATTTCGGGTATTCATGTCGATCAAACTGATTGCCGCCGATATGGACGGCACGCTTCTGGACAGCCAAAAACGGCTGCCGGAGGGCTTCTTTTCCCTGGTTCATACGCTGCGGGAGCGGGGCGTGCGTTTTGCACCAGCGTCCGGGCGGCAATATTATACGCTCTATGCACAGTTTGGCGAGATCGCGGATGAGTTGGTTTACATCTGTGAAAACGGTGCGGTGGTTTGTGACGGCGCGCGCATGATCTCGTTTGAAGCCATGCCGGCGGAGGAGGTGTGCCGCTCGATCGAGGTGGTGCGTTCGTTGCCGGGCGTGGAGGCGATTGTATCCGCGCGGGACGGCGGCTTTTATGAAACCTCGGACGATCCGGAATTTCTGGCAAACGCCGCTCATTACAGTGTGCGGCGCACGGTAGTGCCCGATCTGCTGGAATTCTGTCGGCATGAGCCGGTGTGTAAGGTGGCGATATACTGCAAGGGGCGCGCGGAAGAGGTACTGCTTCCGGCGTTCCATGCGTTTGTGGAGACCTCGCAGATGGTGGTTTCGGGTGAAGACTGGATGGATTTGATGCGTCCAGGGATCAACAAGGGGCTTGCGGTCAGTGCGCTGTGCAAGAGCCTGCATATTACGCCCGAGGAATGCATGGCCTTTGGGGATTACATGAACGATTTGGAGCTGCTGCAGGCGGCTGGGGAGTCTTATGCGATGGAAAACGGTCATGAAGCGCTCAAAGCTGCCGCTAAGCACATTTGCCCTTCCAATGATGAGGACGGCGTATGCCGCACCATCCGTGCGGTATTTGGTATTGACAAGGCGTAAAACCATGATACAATAGAAAACGGAAAAAGCAGAGTAGACTGCAATGCGTTAAGTGCCGCTGAGACGGGGAGTTGTTCAGCGGACGAAAGGGACGAAAATCCCCTGCGGTATTGTAGTCGCATCCCGCTGCTGCAACTGTTTAGGCATTTCCTAAATCGCTGTGGCAACAGATGAATTGATTTAGGAGGTGTCTTTTTCTATGTCCAAAAAAGAAAATATTTTTTCTCGCTCCCTGAAAGAACTCAAAAGCACGCGGTGTTTGGCGCTGACTGCGCTTCTTATTGCCATCAACATTGCGCTTGACTTACTTGGTTTGACCATTAAGCTGCCGCCCAACCTGCGCATCGGCTTCGGCTTTTTGTGCAACGCGGCGATCGGCATGCTATTCGGCCCTGTGGTGGGTATGATGGCGGGCGTGTGTACGGATGTACTCGGTTATTTTGCAGGAAATCTGACCATGGGGGCGTATTTCCCGGGCTATACGCTGACTGCGATCACCGCAGGGCTGTTCTGGGGGCTTTGGCTGTATCCGCGTAAGGTTTCTGTCTGGCGTGCGGTGGGCGCGAAGGCTTGCATCAACCTGTTCTGCAACATCGGCCTTAATACCTTGTGGCTGACGATTACAGGCGGCAAAGCAATGGGGGCGTTGCTCGCGCTGCGCGTACCCAAAAACCTCATTATGCTGCCGATCGAAGCGGCACTGCTATATTTTGCAATGAAGCTGGTATTGCGACTTTATCGGGCGCTGCCGGGCACGGTTGAGGTCAACCATGCCGCGAAAAACAACAGTTTATAATGGATCTTTTGCCGCACGGTATAGCCGTGCGGCTTTTTTATGACAATGCTGTTTAGTTTTTGTAGAGATTTCCGATTTTCCCTATGCAAAGCGGCAAAGTTTTGGTATACTATATACGATAGGGATGAACGGCGTATTCCGTTCGCTGAAAGGAAGTGACTGCTTTATGAAATTGACAAAAGAAAGCATCAAACATAACGCGTCCTGGAAGGGTTACCGCTTGCCGCAGTACGACATCGACGCGGTGCGCGAAGCAACACGCACAGCGCCGACGTGGCTGCACTTTGGCGCGGGCAACCTGTTCCGGGCTTTTCCCGCTGTGCTGGCACAGCGTATGCTGACCGCAGGCCTGTCGGATACCGGCGTCATTTGCTGCGATGGCTATGACGAAGAGCTGATCGACCGTTGCTATCGCGCTTGCGACCATCTTTCGCTGGTCGTAACGCTGTATTCCAACGGCACGATCAACAAAGAGGTTGTCGCCTCGGTGACCGAAAGCCTCAAGCTGAGCGAGGATGGGACGCGCTTGAGCGAGGTATTCCTCGCGCCGTCCTTGCAGATGGTCAGCTTTACCCTGACGGAAAAAGGCTATGTGATTCAGAACGATGAACATGAGTTCCTGTCGGATTATGCGCATGACCGCGATAACGGGCCGGAAGGCTGCCGCTCTTTCTTCGGCAAACTCGCAGCGCTCAGTCTAGCACGCTGCCGCGCTGGGCTTCCGCCGTTGGCGCTTGTTTCGCTGGATAACTGTCAGGATAACGGCATCCGTCTGGAGCGCGCCGTCCGCTATATGGCGCAGGCGTGGCAGGAAAAGGGTTATATCACCGAGGATGAGTATTTCTATCTGATCAAGAAGAACACCTATCCGCTGTCCATGATCGACAAGATCACACCGCATCCGGATACCCGCATTGCGGATAAGCTGGAAGAGGACGGTTTGCAGAATGCCCGTCCCTTTGTCACGGCCAAGGGCACCTATGCGGCGATTTATGTCAACTCGGAAAGCCCGCACTATCTGCTCATTGAGGATGCATTCCCGAACGGCCATCCGCCGCTCGAGCAGTGCGGCGTGATCCTGACCCGTCGCGACATCGTGGAAAAGTCCGCGATGATGAAGGTCAGCACCTGCATGAACCCGATGGATACTGCGCTGGGCGTATATGGCTGCATGCTGGGCTATACGCAGATCAGTGCGGAAATGAAGGATAAGGAACTGGTCAACCTTGTCACGCGCATGAGTGAGCAAGAGGCTATGCCGATGGTTGCCGATCCGGGCGTCATCGACCCGGTTTCCTTCCTGCATGAGGTACTGGGCGAGCGCTATCCCAACCCCTTCCTGCAGGATTCGCCGCAGCGTATTGCGACCGATACGTCGCGTAAGATTGCGCCGCGCTTTGGCGTGACGCTGTATGCGTATTATAATTCGACGCTGCCTGCGCACCGTGCAACCAAGCTGGTGTATATCCCGCTGGTACTGGCGGGCTGGCTGCGTTATCTGGTCGGCGTGGACGATCGCGGTGAGCCGTTTGAACTCAGCCCGGATACCAACCTCGATCACATCCGTTCTCTGATGGGTAATCCCAAGCTGGGAGACGAGGTATCCGAGGAGCAGCTGTATCCGCTGCTGGCTAACCGTTACTATTTTGGCGTGAACCTGTTTGAGATCGGCGTAGGCGAGACGGTTGTGCGCATGTTCAATGAGCTGAACAAGGGGCCGCGCGCTATCCGCGAGACGCTGCGTCGTTACTGCGGCGAGGAAAAACAGGAAGAGTGGATCCTGTAAGCGCTTTTGCAGCGATATATGGAAATGAAAAGGGCGCGTTGCAGAAATGAAATCTGCAGCGCGCCCTTTTATGCGCCGTCCAAAGGAGTATGTAGCCGATAGGTTGTGGAA
>NZ_CAWVCU010000024.1:0-4902 GCF_963927765.1 uncultured Agathobaculum sp.
AAAGATCGACTTTAATTATATGTCCGGTCTACTGGATGGCATGACACAGGACAAAATAATATCCGCTCTGCATGGCCAGATATTCCGTGACCCGACAAGCGGACGCTGGCAGCCTGCAGATGAATACCTGTCCGGCAATGTCCGTGAAAAGCTGCGTATTGCAAAGGAGTATGCTGAAAAAGACCCAACTTTCTCGGTTAATGTAAAAATGCTGGAGAGCGTACAGCCCGAACCGCTTACCGCTGCGGACATCAGCGTTCGACTTGGCACTACGTGGATACCGCCAGAAGATATCACGCAATTTGTCCGGGAAGTCCTGCATCCACCTTATTATGCAGCAGATAAAATTACGGTTTCCTATTCCGACGCTGTAAAGCGGTGGCATGTTGCAAACAAAAGTATCGACAGAGATCGCAATTCCCCTGCGTATACGAAATATGGAACAAACCGTGTCAATGGCTATGAGCTGCTTGAGCTATCCCTTAATTTGCGTGATGTACAGATTTTTGATGTTAGAATTATAGACGGCCAAGAAAAGCGGATTCCCAACCATCAAGAGACAATCAAAGCACGCAATAAGCAAGATGCGCTGCGGCAAGCATTTAAGGATTGGATATACGCTGACCCAGACCGACGCGCACGGCTGGTGAATTATTACAACGAGCGCTTTAATCATACTCGACCGCGCACGTTCAATGGGGACTACCTCTCCTTTCCGGGCATGAACCCAAATATAGATTTGCGCAAACACCAGCGTGATGCTGTAGCCCGCATTTTGTATGGCGGCAATACACTGCTCGCACATTGCGTTGGCGCGGGAAAAACGTGGACAATGGCAGCAGGCGCAATGGAGCTGCGTAGGCTCGGCCTTGCCCACAAGCCCATGTTTGTTGTCCCGAACAGCCTGACCGAACAATGGGGCGCTGAATTCCAGCAGCTTTATCCCGGCGCGCACATTCTTGTTGCTACTGAAAACGATTTTTCCAAGCAAAACCGGAAAGCGTTTTGCGCGCGCATTGCCACCGGCGATTATGATGCGGTCATCATCGGTCATTCCCAGTTTGAAAAAGTACCGCTATCACCGGAAAACGAGCGCGCCCATATTGAAAAACAGCTCGATAATTTGGAACTGAGCCTGACTGCTGCCAAAAATGATAAGTCCATGAATTTTACCATTAAACAGCTTGAAAGCTCCAAAAAGAAATTGGAAACCCGTTTGAAAAAACTCATGGATGCTAAGGAAAAAGACGATGTCGTAACCTTTGAGCAGCTTGGCGTAGACCGGATTTTTGTGGATGAAGCTGATGAATTTAAGAACCTTGGCCTGTTTACAAAAATGCGTAACGTAGCAGGCATCCAGACAACAGCCGCGCAAAAGAGCGAGGATATGGCAGCAAAATGTGAATACCTGAATGACCTCAGCGATTATAATGGTGTCGTTTTTGCTACCGGCACTCCAATCTCTAATAGCATGTCTGAACTGTATACCATGATGCGCTATCTTCAGTATGATGTACTGGAACAGACTGGCATGACCGATTTTGACAGCTGGGCTTCGAGTTTCGGTGAGACAGTAACTTCTATGGAGCTATCTCCAGAAGGAACCGGCTACCGTGCGAAAACCCGTTTCGCAAAATTTGTCAATTTACCAGAACTCATGAATCTATGGAAACAAGCAGCGGATATCCAGACGGCAGATATGCTTAATTTGGATCGGCCTGACGTAGAGTATCATAATGAGATCGCGCAGCCGACACGGGAACAGAAAGACATGGTGCAGCAACTTGGCAAACGTGCGGATGCAGTGCGTGCCGGGGCGGTTGATCCGTACACGGATAACATGCTGGCAATTACCAACGATGGACGGAAATTGGCGCTTGACCAGCGGCTTGCCGATCCCGCGCTACCAGATGTACCGGAAAGCAAACTGAACATGGTTGTACAAAATGTTTTTGATATTTGGGAAAAGACTAAGGCCGAAAAGAGCACACAGTTAATCTTCTGTGATCTTGCCACCCCAAGCGGACGAGGACAACGTAAAAACAGCTTCTGCGCATACGATGATATTCGGGATAAGCTGATTGCACGCGGTGTTCCGGCAGATGAAATTGCGTATATCCACGATGCAGACACGGCTACGAAAAAAGCGGCGGTGCGGAATAAAATGAATGCCGGTACGATCCGTATCCTGCTCGGCTCAACCGCCAAAATGGGCGCAGGATTCAACGTGCAAACGCGTTTGGTCGCAGAGCATGAGGTGGATTGTCCGTGGCGTCCGCGCGATGTGGAACAGCGCGAAGGCCGCATCCTGCGTCAAGGAAACACCAATTCCAAGGTTGATATCTACCGATATGCTACTGAGGGCACGTTTGACAGTTATAACTGGCAGACCGTTGAAAACAAGCAGAAATTCATCGCCCAGGTAATGACCTCTAAAAACCCTGCGCGCACCTGTGAGGATGTGGATGATGCGGCTCTATCCTATGCCGAAATCAAGGCTCTTGCTGCCGGTGATCCCAAAATCAAAGAACGCATGGAGCTGGAAGTGGATGTGAATAAACTGTCTGTCCTGCGCAGCGCATATAAGAATGACCATTATCGGCTGCAAGATGATATCAACGTCAATCTGCCACATGAAATCGCCAAAAAGGAAAATCTTCTGACCGCATTACAGCATGACAGTGCGACATTTGCTGCAAACCATGCGCAGAGTGTAGGCGATACTTTCCGTGCAGAGATCTCTGGACATACGTTCACGAGCAAAGAGGATGCTGGGCAAGCACTGATTGACCGGATACACACCGAAGCAGAGAAAATCATGTCCGGTGTTGACGATGCTCTTGCATGGAGCGATTCCATACAGATTGGCCGCTATTGTGGCTTTGACCTGCGTCTCACACGCGATGCACTAAAAAACATGGCATTGTGGGTACAAGGCAAAACCAAGCGTGAAGTGGAAATCGGCAATACGCCACAAGGGATGATGCAGCGGCTCGGTAACGCCCTTGCATCTTTCGAGCCGAATATATCTTCATGTGAGCAAAGCATTATGCGTCTGAAGGAGCAATTGGCCAGCGCTAAAGAAGAGGTGGACAAGCCGTGGCCGCAGGAAGATGAATACCAGCTCAAGGCTGCACGACTGAACGAGCTGAATTTCTTATTAAGCAAGAAAGACGATCAGCCCCAGCTTGATCTGAAAAACGCTCAGCCCGAAGTGGTACAATAACCTTTTACTATGGTTTGTATTTTAGCTTTTGGCTTTACTGTTATAAAGGCGGTGATTATATGACAATAGGAGAAAAAATAAAATATTGCAGACAAAAGCGCGGACTGACACAGAAACAATTGGCTGATGCATCCGCTATTCATCCGGTATCCATTCGAAAATATGAAACAGATCGGATGGAGCCGCAGCCGGAACAGCTGTACCGAATCGCCAAAGCTCTCAATATTAGTTATGCGGCCTTATCCAACATTCGTATGACCGGTTTACGGATGCACACCGTTGGAGATCTCAATGGTATTCTGATGGCTTTGGTCGAAGCTCGTTTTCTTCTGTATCAAAACGGCGAGCTACGCTTCAACCCAATCTTGGAACCCTACTTGAAACTGGAGAATGAGAAATCTTACGCAATACCTATTAGTGATCTACGAGTTGTTCCCAAAATCCCCTCGCTTGTGCGGGGGGATTACGACATAATTTCTTTTGACGGCGAACCTGATGCACGTGAGAAGCTGGAATTAGATCAGCAATTATTAGAAAACGAATTAGAGGTGAACAAAAAAGGGGGTAGCAATATGACAATCGGAAATAAAATAAGAGTGCTTCGTAGATTTCGAGGTATGACCCAGAAAAAACTGGGTATTGCAATTGGTTTGCCGAATAATGGAGCTGATAATCGGATCACACAGTATGAAAACAACTATCGTATTCCAAAGAAAGAAGTCCTTAGCGAAATTGCCCGTGCTCTACAAGTTAATCCTGAGCTTTTTCAGATGGAAAGCTCAGGCTCGCTACAAGATTTCATATATGCACTACTGTGGTTGGAGGAAGAACGCCCCGGTTCAATCCGCTTGTTTCAGGTTGAACAACATGCTGATAATTGCCAATCCTCCTTCTCTGACAATCCAATAGGCATTTATTTTAATTCGCCTGCCATGAATGAATTTTTGAATGAATGGTTAGTGCGCAAGCAAGAATTGGCCGAAGGTAAAATCAGTAAAGACGATTACCTTGAATGGAAATTCAATAGATAAAAATGATGTGTTCCATTGGAACACAAAAAAGCGCCCGCCGCTCACAGCTTGCTGTGAACGACGGGCGTTTTTTTCTTTTAAGATTTCCGCACGAAAGCAGTCTTGTTAATGGGGAACTAATTTACAGTTGCGCCGCCCCAGCCCCAGCCGCCGAAGCCGTAGTAGCTGGTCCACGATTCCAGTGTATCTGTCGCGCAACCGCCAATGTTGGAAATAATCATTCCATTTCCGATATATATGCCAACGTGTCCGGCATTTATGTGGCATTGACCACAAATAGTTCCCGAACTATACACAGCCGGATCGTTATAAACCATCGCACCTATCGGGATATTGGAGCTATCCGTGCTTACGACATTCGTTACTCTGTTGCGTCCGGCACAGCACCAGTTGTTGACCTGCACTCCTGCAGCACGGTAGACTTCTTCTGCCCACCGTTCACACTGTCCGCCAACAGCCGGGATTCCATAACTCTGAGAATCCTGAGCGATTGCTGCAATACGCTGCTGGATATCAGAACTTAATCCGCCGTTATACTGTTTGACCAACCTAACGTAAAACATATTGCCGTAATTGTATCGCCAGCCGCCATTTTCTGCAATGGATATCTCGTTCTTATACGTTACCTTTACACCGCCGGATTTC